>JAIELR010000114.1 GCA_019752835.1 Gammaproteobacteria bacterium
TCATATCTATTTGTGGGATTATCGAGTAAGGTGTTGCCTCTATATTGAGCATTAAAAGCGCTTTAATACGGGCTACACTTGCTACGATGCACGTTTACTTCGCTACTTTTTTCTCAACAAACAGCACATGTTTACGCACACCTGGCGTAGGATCAAACATTTTTTGTTCTCTTTTTTTCTGCTCTGTCTTCTTATTTTTAGTTCTCGTATAAGAATAAGGACTTTCAGTGGATTGCATTCTAATAATATCGCGGGCCATTCTTATGCTCCTTAAACTTTTTCGCCACGTTTACGTAAATCAAGCAAAATTTGCTCAATGCCCAATTTGTCTATTGTTCGCAAGCCACGGCAGCTAACGCGCAAGGTCACAAAACGCTTTTCAGCAGCAACCCAAAACTTACGACGATGTAAGTTAATTTCAAAACGACGACGCGTACGATTATTCGCATGCGAAACATTATTACCGGACATGGGGCCACGGCCAGTTACTTGGCAAACTCGGGACATGATAACTTCTCCAACAAAAATCATATACGCAAGAACACGATGAATGCAGCTTGCGCAATAAAGGTGGCATTTATACCAAAGAACGGGGCAAAGGTCAAGGATGTTTTTAGATGAATTGGCTTAACACTTTGGCCGCAGCAAACAAGGTCGATGCAGATCCCTCTATTTCTCCATTTGACGAGGGATAGGCAATAAACGGGGCAACTTCCATAAGATCTGCGCCGGAAATCTTAAAGACAGTCTTTAACGCTGTGATTAAAGTGAGCGCGTCATCCAGTGTCAGTCCATCTGTTTCGGGGGTTCCAGTAGCCGAGGCTGTACTGGCATCCAGTGCATCAATATCAAAGGTGATATAAATTTCGTCGACCTGTCGTGCCTTTAAATGCGCAATCACCACCTCGGCAACCGCCAAAGCACCATTTTCTATTACTTCATGCGCCCAAAATTGTCGAATACCATATTGCGTCTCCCAATATTGGCGCACGCGGCCGCTGGCTCGAATCCCAATTTGGACTAAGTGATCAGGCGCGGGTAAATAAGGCAGGATGTGGTAGGTCCATGATCCAAAACAAATAGGAATACCCAATCGCGACGTCATCATATCGGTATGGGCATCAAAATGAACAACAGCAACGCGTTTTTGTTGTTGTTTTTTATGCTCTAAATAAGCACGAATTAAAGGATAACTGCAGGAGTGATCGCCGCCTATCCCTAACAATAGGCGATTGGGGTATTGTTCATAAAACCATTTTGCACATTCGTAAGTCATCGATAAAGGACTTACCACGCGTGCACTATTTTCATCATCGTATAGTGCTTTGCGGGTGCTGCGAAGGATGGCATCACTTGCATACTCATCGAGTAGCAATTGGGGAATAATGCGTATGTCTCCAAGCTCCGTAGGCTGCCAACCCCTTATATGCTGATACAAGGCTAGACGAACAAATAAGGGCCCCCAATTGGCACCTCGGTTGATACCGCCGCCTGCATCTGAACAGATGCCTAATACAACGGAGTTGGGTTGATTTAATTGCTCTTGCAGTGATGCTGACCAGGCAGCTTCAGCCTCTTGGTCAATGACGCCGTATAATTGTTTTTGTAATATTTGTCGCTTTTCTCGACCGGTAAATACGGTATAAACGCCGCTGCCGGGCGCGCAGAGGTATGCCCGAATATTATCAAGTGATAAATTCATCTATTTAGAACTTCCTACATTATTCATGACACCCTTCCGTGTCCACAACTCACTTCCTCTCTCCCTTTGGGATAGGGACACCCTTCGGGCAGGCACGGGGGCCTGCCCCTACAACAGCCTCCTTCGACTAACGAATGCCTTTGTAGGGGCAATCCCCCCGTGGTTGCCCGCCTTCGGGCGGGCACAGAGGCCTGCCCCTACAAGCTACAAGACGCCCCATATCATTCTTTTTTCCCATCCAACCCTGGCGTGAGGGCCGCAGGCATCACCAACTGGCTCGATTCACTACTCGACACAGGATAGGCACAATAATCCGCGGCATAATAGCCACTGGGACGATAATTGCCACTCCAACCTATGCCGCCAAAAGGTTGAGCGCTGCTTGCACCCGTTGTTGCTCTGTTCCAACTTAATACACCAACCTGCATCGCCTCATAAAATTGCTCATACTCTTTGCGGCTATCACTCTGGAGACCTGCGACTAAACCGTAGTGCGTTTCATTCGCCACGCGAAGCGCTTCTTCAAAATCGGCAACGCGAATCACTTGCAGCAAAGGACCAAATATTTCCGTATCATCTCGCTCTTTATTTGCTGTCACATCGATTAAAGCGGGTGACAGTAAACCTGTTTCTGGATTGAGATGGCGCATTAAAACTAAGGCCTCACCGCCTTCGGTGATTAACTCTTCCTGTTTTTTCAAGATAGCATTTGCGGCATCAACAGAAATAACAGGCCCCATGAAAGGTTCTGGCTCATCGCGCCAATGACCTATACGAATACAATCCATCCATCCTATCAAAATAGACAATAACTCATCACCATCTGAACCTGTTGGGATAATTAAACGTCGGGCACATGTGCAACGCTGACCTGCCGTAATGAACGCTGATTGAATGATATTATAAGCGGCCGCTTCTTTATTCTTGATTTGTGAAACAATCAGTGGATTATTTCCGCCCATCTCAAGTGCTAATAATTTTTCGGGCTGATCAGCACATTCTAAATACAATCGTTTCCCCGTCGCGTAACTGCCGGTAAATAAGATGCCTTTTACATTTAAATTCGTTGTTAAAATTTGCCCGACATCGCCCTTGCCTAAAATAAGATTTAATACACCGGCTGGCAAGCCCGCTTTTTGCCAAAGCTTCATCATGAAAATGGCTGTTTGAGGGGTTAATTCACTTGGTTTAAAAACAATGGTATTACCTGCAAGCAATGCAGGCACAATATGGCCATTGGGCAAATGGCCTGGAAAATTAAAAGGCCCCAAAACACCCATCACACCCAGGGGTTTGTGTTTGAGAACACTTATCCCGTTTGTTATCGTTTTTTCGCTCATACCTGTTCGCACCTGATATGCCTCAACTGATATGGCGATTTTTCCTATCATGCCCGTGACTTCTGTTTTACTTTCCCATAAAGGCTTACCGGTTTCCTCCGAAATACATTCAGCAAGAGCTAATTGTTGAGACTCCAAAGCCTGTGCATACGCATGGAGAACATTGATACGCTCCGCCAATGCCGTGGAAGACCATATTTTAAATGCTGCTGAGGCCGCCTTTATTGCATCGTCTACCTGACGAAGCGATGCCGCCTTTCCCTCCCAACTGAGCAGACCCGTACTTGGATTATTGAGCATGATTGGTTCACCCTCACCCAATAACCACTCGTCATTAATCAATAGTTGCATAACATTTGTCTCTTTCTACGCCTTCTGGCGTGCTATAATGACTCTGTTCTGGTGGTATGCTTGCTTCGGCAAAAAGCCCATCTCGTGTAGCCTCCCTCATCTTCTGCGAAGGTGTTTTATGATTATTTTCCTTTTTGATTTTTTTAATAAATCCATGTATTCCATTTTGCTTAATTTCAGGAGGAAGTTTACTGAGTAAGCCTCTCACTTTTAAATAATCAATCATTTCATCATCATCTTTAACAAGCGTCCAAATATATCGAGCGAACTTAAAGGCCCAATTAATTATTAACAAACGAATCCTTAAATTCTTTTCGTTTGTTCTTTATATGCTCAAACGGAACTAATTGCAAATCATTTTTCAAATATTTCATCTTTACTAATTCATTTAAAGGTCGATCAAACTTATATCGTGCCTCTATAAGTTTCCCCTCTTGTTGATTTATATCATTAGTATTAAAGAAAGGTGCATTTATACGCTCTTTTGGCAAACTAGCTACTCCATTTTTTTGTTCAATATTCACCCCTTGTTTAATAATTTTTTTAAGATTAGCTAATTTTTTAAAGGCATCATGAACCATCGAATGAACCGTTGACCTCCCAACTTTCGTTGAAAATTCATTCAATAAATTTTCTATATCATTTATTTTTTGCATCATAAATTCACTAGAACAGTTTTTCTCTGAATACTCGAGCTCTCCGTATTTTTGATAGAATTTTTCGAGTAACTCTTCAACATCTTGATCTCTATCATGCTTAGTCGTTCGCCTTGTAAACCCTATAAGATAACTGCAAAAAACCCAAACAATATTTTTCATTGTATCAGAAAAATTATTTATTTTTTTATAATCACTGCGTGAGGCCACTGCCATCTCTATCGTATTAAACGTTTTTTTGAAAAAATTAATCCATCCTGCTTTTTTTCCATCAAAAAACTCTATGTCATAGTCATCATCATTTCCAGTGAGTGCATTATTAGCAATAAAAAAAATACTGTTTTTCATTATGGTGACTTTATCATGAACATAAGAATCAATCAGGCGATTTTTGCAAACATTTGATTCGCTAAACAAAAATTCATCATTAATAGCTAAAATAGCCTCATTTAAAAGAATAATATTTTCTTTTTGTTTTTTGGAAAAATCACTCATAGAACTAAAAAAATGTCGCATAATAAAAATAATCGAATCTTTTTTTAATGACATATCATGTTTCTTTAAAAATGAAAATGCATCAGAAATAAAGTCATCAAAACTCATAAATATTTTTTCTTTGTTATCTTCATTTAAATTAGCAAGAAATTCATTTTTGCGCCTATTTAAATCTAAACTGCAATTTAATAGTTCAGTAATATTCGATTTGTCATTTTTATTTAATGGAAATTTTATTTTATTCAGGATTTCATCAAAATCTTCAGAACAACTTTCTGAATCTGACGGCAAATCTGTATATTTTTTTGAATTAATTCTTTCATTTTTCAAACTTGATTCTTGTAAAAAACGCTCTCGTCGAGCGCGTCCCATTTTCAGTTGTTCAGATGAAGAATTGAGGTTATCTGTCATTGCATGAGCACTTTCAGAATATTTTTCTGAATCGGCTGGTAGATCTATATGTTCATTCGAATTAATTCTTCCATTATTCACAATTAATTGCTGAAAATAACTCTCTTCCGGAGGGCTGCTCATTTTTTTATGTTGCGATGAAAAAACTATTTTATCAACATCCTCAGAGTTATTTTCGGAATCAGACAATAAAGGCTCATATTTTTTTGCATTATTTTTGTCTTCATTCAACATGGATTCTTGAAGATGGATCTCTTGTCGGGCAGCTTCAACCTTTAACCATTCCAGTGCTTTTTCAAAATCATCTTCATTATCACTTTCAGTGGAAAAATAAATATTCTCTTTTCTTTTTTGAGACAGTGAATTTTTTTGTTTTAACACTTGATTGTGTTTATTTTTATCTGTTTTGTTGTTTTTTGTTCTAGAACCCCCGCCATGCTTTGTATATGACATGCTCTTCTCCATCAATTAAGTTCAGGTTAAATTAATACTGATCTTGAGTGTAGTTAAGATAATGGTAAACACAAAAAAATAAAAAAATAAAATTAAGCTATTATATTCTCAAGTCCATAGACTAATTGAGTTAAGGCCATGACTT
Organism: Gammaproteobacteria bacterium; assembly: GCA_019752835.1. The sequence continues at coordinate 5,554 of JAIELR010000114.1, forward strand.
TACGGCAAGCTAATAAGACGCCCGGCATAAAACAGGCGCGGCTAATTGAATCGTGCTGAATGGTCAATGTTTCTCCTAGGCCGCCAAAAATAACGCGTTGATGTGCGAGGAAACCGGGTAGACGAACAGAATGTATAGGGGTTTGTTGATACATAGCGCCACGTGCGCCTGCAACGCTTTCAATGCATTGTGACAGTGTGGGCTCTTCACTTCGCCCAGCGGCTATCATGATCGCTGTTTTAATTGCCGTACCCGATGGAGCATCTTGCTTTTTATCATGATGAAGT
>JAIELR010000260.1 GCA_019752835.1 Gammaproteobacteria bacterium
ATATCTTTCAATAAGACTCAGGGCATCCTGCCATCGGGACTCCCCCATGAAACTTGAAATACGGGCAGTATCAACATGAGTATCCGGTACAACAGGCGTTTGAGCTACATGCGGTGTCTTCACCCGATGGGTAGGCGTAATGATATTATATACGGGTTTAGGTGGTTTGCGTTCAATCGGTATCGCTTTTATCTCATCTACCATTGGCCGTGAAAAATAGAGACCATGCGCATGATGGTGTATAAGCGATGTGTCAGTCAGTATGACCGGATCTGAGGCGCCTAGTAATAAAAAGCCTCCTGGAACAAGCGAATTGGCCAATTTTTTCATTAAGTTCGCGATGCTAACATTATCAAAATATATAAGAACATTACAACAGACAATCAAATCCTGAGCATTTGTGCCATTTAATATGGACGGATAACTATTTTCATTTAAGTTAAGATAGGCAAATCTAACTAGATTCATAATCTCCAATGATAATTGGAATTGATTGCCAATAACAGTGAAATACTTATCTTTGTAATAGTCTGTAATAGTGCGCATAGACCATTGTCCATAACGCCCTGCTCTTGCTTTGTGCAAAGAGGACATATTAATATCTGTTCCCATTAATTGCAGGGTCCATTTTTTGTAATCGGGAAGCAATTCACAAAGCATCATAGCAATCGTATAAATATCCTCCCCTGATGAACAAGCAGCACTCCACATGCGAAGTGAGTACTCACCTTGCTTGCGCTTTAATTGTATTATTTCGGGAAGCAAGTGCTCTTGCAATAATTGCATTTGGTTATTATCGCGAAAAAAGTATGTTTCTCCAATAGTAATACCCGCAACCAAATGTACAAGTTGCTGGCAATCATTGGATCCATTTTTTAAAACCTGCAAGTAATCTCGTGGTGTAAGATCAAATTTTTGGCAAGCTTCTATTAGTGTATTATAAAGTTCTGATTTTTGATGGGAGTGAATAACAATTCCTAATCGTTGCCGAATAAATTCCAAAAAATCAGCTTCAACATGCTTTATTTGTTCATGTAAATTATTTATATGTGATTTATCCATTTACTTGCCGTTTTTTTTGAAAATCAATATTAATATTGAGAGGAAAGATATAATTCATATTCAACAATAATGAAAGCTCTTCATTTAACGTAATTGAGCCGATAAACGGGGCGGTGTCCGCGTTAAACTCTTCATGCATTTGGATATTTTTTTTATCGAATTCTATTAATCCCTCAACTTTATCAACGATCAATCCTGCTTGATGAGTATCGTAAGTGCACAATAAAATAGGAGTATCAAGAGTATAGGGTTCATCCCGACATATACCAACGCGCATAGCCAAATCAATGACAGGAATAATTTTTTCCTCCATATTCATCAATCCGACCAAATAAAGTGGACAATTGGGCACTGGTTCAAGTTGCAATAGGGGTATTATTTTATCGACATAACAAATATCCATGCAAACATGGGTGTTTTGTAGATGAAACCGCAATGTTTGTATGCTCGTTTCGGAGACCTTATGTTCCATAAATATATCATCCTTAAATTCGCAATAAAGCTACATTTTCTCAGTGTAGCGTGACTGAGTCTACTAATGATTTTTTTTGTTCTCTTTTTCAAATAAAGCATCAGTAAAATGCTGATAATTATTTCGACCTAGCGCTTTCGCATGATACATAGCCATATCTGCGTGACGCATTAACTCCCTCGGCTCCATCCCTGCAAGTGGGTAACAGGCAATACCAATGCTGCATCCAATTTTAAACATTTGTGCTGTAAAATTATATTGTTCTGAAATAGAATGTAGCACATTTTCAGCGATGATATCGGCTTCATCAAGCGTTTTTATTTGGGTAATAATGGCAAATTCATCGCCACCAAGACGGGCAACAAAATCATATTTCCTCACACAAGATTTAAGCCGTTTTCCAACTTCTATCAACAGTTGATCACCTACGTCGTGCCCATAATGGTCGTTAATAAATTTGAAATGATCTAAATCGAGAAATAATAAGGCCATTAAGCCATGATGCCTTTTTGTATAGGCCATTTTTTCTAGGATGCTGGTATTAAATTGCAGTCGATTACAGAGACCCGTTAAAGCATCAGTTGCTGATAAAAGACGTAGTTGGCGGGTAGCGTCATATAATTTTTTACGCATGTCGGAAATGCGTTGCATTGCTTTGATTTTGGCTGCAAGCGTGATTTGACTAAAGGGCTTAGTCAAATAATCATCACCGCCGGCATCTATACCTTTAGCGATACTGTCATCATCAACGGAGGCGCTGAGAAAAATAATAGGGATCCAGTCATCATGTTCGATGAGACGAATCTTTCGGGCGCATTCAAAACCATCCATATCATCCATGAGTACATCGAGAATCACTAAATCTGGTTTACTTTTCACAAAAGCCGCTACGGCTTTCGTACCGCTATTAACGGCAATAACCTGATGCCCCAGCTGCGCCACTGCATTTTCAATCAGGGCAAGAGAGGTCTGAGAATCATCTGCAACGAGAATTTTCATTTTTTCTTCCATCCTAAGAAGACTGTCGTCCAGTCTAGCACATGCAAATGCACAGGGCAAAACAGATTTTAAAAGGGGCCTCAGGACCTAAAACAAGGTGATATGGATAGAGGAATGTGTAAAATTGCTGAATAAGCTCGCCATTGCGAGAGGTGCTTAAGTAGACTCTTTATGAATGGGAAATGACAAGACAAATTCGATATAATCGCCCTCTACCGAATGCGCACTAATATGCCCACCAAAGCTTTCCATCGTCAGCTTGCAAAAAGCCAAGCCTACGCCAGTTCCGTTTTTTCTAGAGGTTTTAAAGCCGTCGAAAAGATGAGCCAATGCATCAGGGGAAACACCGCCTGCGGTATCTCTGATACACAAAATATTCCACTTTGGTGTTGTTTCAGTTTGGATAAAAATTTGGCCTTGTTTATTTTTTTCTATTTGATAAAACGCATTTCCGATAAGATTAAATAAAATCCTATAAAATAATACGGGTATTCCTAAAAAAGTAAAGTCGTCGATATTTTCAGCGTGCAGCAACTCTTTTTCATTTTTTTTAAATGGATAACGCACAATAACCTGATGCACACATTCCGCAACACTACAAACAGTAAAATCCTTTGAGCTTAACGTACCACTCACTAAGCGCTGCATTGATTTCAATGTTACGTCAATAATATCGTTCATATCATAAATAATTTTTTTTATAATTTTTATTGATGAATCAATTGTCTTACGGCAAGTCGTTACATTTTTATCATTAACTATGCCATGAGTCATTTTATTATCACCAGTCAATGCTGATTCTGCTTGTGATTGGGCGATAAAATCGATATGAAGTAAAGCAGCTGCTAAGGGAGTACGTAAATCATGAGCTATACTGCCGGCCAAAACAGTTACGGCACGGCGCAAAGCCTCTTCGGCAGCAAGCTGGGCTTTTTCACCGACGACTAGCTCTGCTAATATTTTTTTCTCTTGCATTTCCATATTTTTCTTTTCGGTAATATCATGATAAATACCCAAAACGCCTACTATTTCTCCATTCTCACGAAAAGGCACTTTACTGACGAGTACAATTCTTACTGTGCCATCAACTTGTCTTTGCTCTTCTTCGTAATTTAATTTGGCTATACCTGTTCTTATAATATTAAGATCATCAGTGATGTATTTATTCTTAGACTCTTCTGGCCAGCTAAAATCTGCATCGGTTTTGCCAATAATTGCACTACTGTCCTCATAACCAAATTGTCGTGCGAATGCTTTATTACACCCGCTAAAAACTAAATCGCGATTTTTCCAAAAAATTGAATGCGGAAGAGTATCTATTAATTTCGATAATATAATTTTTTCGTAACTATTTTTTAACCACTTTACCTTTCACTTTCTCTTTGGTTGAGCATTATCAGAGGCCTCCATATGAAGAGGAAATGCCTCCTTGCGTCGTATTTGGCATTAAATGATAAATGACCTCTCATGACCGGTATCCCATACGGGTATTTTATCTTGACTTAAACAAGTCTATTTAAACAATAGCATCTTCACGCATACTTCTCAAAAATAATTTTTCAGGATTTAAAACACAAAATCATTCACTTTTTAAGAATTGTTTTTTATTGCACTTACAGTTTTCTGTTATTATCGTGCATTTTCTCAACCTTTTCATCGAATTTGGATAATGAAAAATGCTCCGGAATAGGCTGATCACTGCGGGTTTTGGCAATTTTGTTGCCATAAAATAATCCACTCACATTCTGCGATTGCTGTATTAATGGATTTTTTGCTTCTTGACTTACCCCAGGAAAGCGTTTTGGATCTAGCTCAAGATCAAGCTCTTCAGCACTCTGGCACTTGCGCAATCCTTTGATTACCCATTCAACATAATTATGAGTAAATTTATTTTGTCCCTCAAAATTTGTTATTGGATAGATAAAGGAAATAAGCTTCTTTTCAAGAAAGTCCCTATGGAATGAATACAGTATCAGCGAAAGAGATTTTAACTGTTCAGGATTCAAATTCCCTCTCATTATTTTTTCCGCTAAGCGTTTAACCATGCGGGCTGAGTTTTTTTGAGATGGCCAATCATTTAACAATGCTTCCACAATCATTTGCGCGATTTGCTCAGTGAATGACATCTTCATACCAACTAGAGTGTAAGCACAACGCGCTAACCGAGTAAGTCCAAACTCTCGACGGCGAAGAATAGCACGGTTAGGATCATGAATTGAACACTTGTTTGAATTATCTGCGTAAATTCTGACAAATCCGACTCTGACCTCCAAAATTTTTGCGCTATCCATGGCTGGAATATAGCGACTTACTTCCTCACGTATCCCTTCAGCTAATTCTTGTCCAATACCTTCCGTTGAAAGCAGCGGCGTTGATATCACCTCATTAACTCTTCGGCCTTCTTCTGTATCTGTACTTGGCTCCTCTCCCGCAGGATAAATTGCCACATTCATGACAGGCTCATACGTTAAAAGGGCTGTTCCGTCATTTTGATTGGTTATTGAGGCATGTGGACCTGCAAAAAAAATACAGGTATTCATATCCCTTAATTCTTCAGGCAAAGTAATCAGAATGCTAATTTTTATTCGCATCTGACAGACATCGTCACTTTTTTGTGCGGATAAGGGCCTAAGTTCACGAGTGATTTTTTCAATATTTTTCCAGACACAAACAACAACTGCCTGAGTTTTAATTTTCAGTTGTTCTTCTCCCTTATACTCAAGATCAAAATTGTTTTCAAGCAAGATGTCGTAACCAACGATTTCATTTGAAGCAGTAACACTATTAACCCTACAACCCGTCAATAGGGTTAAGGTCTCGTGTTTACTCAACTCCCCGCGCAAGTATTCTTTAAAGTCAGTGAAGTTAATTTGAGATTCCGCCGTTTCAATACCCAAAACGACGCGTTCTGTCGTGTCAATTCCCTGCTCATTGTCACACTGTATTTTTTTTGCAATATAAGGATAGGCGTCTTCCGCTAATAGTTTGATAAAATCGGCAGGTTCCCCCAAAATTTCATTCCCATCTAGACTCACTCTACTCTCATAAATATGCTTCAATTTTTGACAAATTTTGAACACATTCGTCTTCGAAAAAAAAGAATTTGACATGAGGTAGTGCTGTCCTCTGTGTATCGAGGCAGTAACATCATTTTCAGGATCTCCTGCGTAATGAAGATCGGTATGGAGCTTATAATATTCATTATAACTAGAACCCTGCAAAATATCGTTTTTTGCATCAATCAACAGTACTTTTGCCTTAGGTTTGGATTTTAAAAACTCGAGCACAGTAA
>JAIELR010000213.1 GCA_019752835.1 Gammaproteobacteria bacterium
CACAACTAACCGAATCAGGATGTCTTTTTGATTGGGGGCACTTTCGGCAATCAATAATGCCAACGCAACCAAGCCGTTTTCTTCCAGTCGAATCGGCAATTTTTGATGTTCGAGGTATAATAAAAAAAGAAAGCTGCCAATCCGCTTGTTACCGTCAATGAAAGGATGGTCTTTAATGACAAAATACAAAAGGTGCGCAGCTTTTTCGTCTGGCGTCCGGTAAAGTGGCTCACCACCAAAGGTCTGTTCAAGATTGGCTAAAATGCTAGACAAGCTAGACTCACGCTCTCGTCCAAACAACTCAGTTGCCTCATTTTTTTGAGTGAGCGCTGATTTTAATGAGGCAATCGCAGTAATTACTTTTTCATAAGACAATGCTTCACTCACTTTTTGCATGGTGGGTAACGCAAGCCTGTCTTCGTCGTAAGCTAAAAGCAATTCCCATGTTTTGGCATAGCGAGTAATTAATCTAATGGCTTCTGCGCCTACTTCATTGACCAACTCATTATTTAAGAGAGTGCTCTCGAGTAAGGTAATAGCCTGCTGGAGAGACCCCATCCCTTTCACACGCAGCCGCTCTTCATTAATATTAAATCCTTGCACCAAGTGTTGGGTTAAAACCTTGGTTGTCCATTGACGAAACAGGGTTCCTTGCTTGGAGTTAACTCGGTATCCTACCGACAAAATCATGTCGAGGTTAAAGTGTTCAACTTGGTAAGTTTTTCCGTCACTGGCAGTTGTGGCAAAAAATGCCACAACTGAATTTCGCTCAAGCTCTTCATCAGCATAAATGCGTTTAATATGCTTTGCAATCACTGATTTGTCTCTTTCAAACAGTATAGATAGCTGATTAAGTGACAGCCATACCGTCTCTCCCTCAATACGTACATCAATAGCAGGTTCCCCAACTTGCTTATTATAAAACTCAATAGATGAAAAAACAGCCAATTCACTCATAGCGGTTTCCTTGCAATTAAATAAAAACCATTATATCAAAAAAACTACGGCGGATGCATTTGAAGCAGGTGACGCTGTTTATACGGCGCCTAACTCATCTCTTTAACTTTTTTACATATAATGCTTTTCCCATAACCGTTGTAGAAACAACTGCCAAGGTAAGGCTTCAATACGAACACCATTTTCAATGGCTAATAATTGTGGGCGGGGCGCTGAACAGACTACAATTGCGTGCGCAGGTTGGTAGTCTTGGCAGAAAGCGCGTAAGCCTTTTAAATCGCTGAGATGTGGTTGACTAGTTAATTTAACTTCAATAGCCAAGTTGCCTTGGTTGAGAATAAAATCTACTTCTTAACGCTAACTAAAATGTAGTGTAGTACATTTAAAGATGCTTTAAATGTGGCAAGGTACTTTTAGGTAAGGGTAAAGGGCGTTCGTCAACTTGTTGTGGTTTACGTACCGATCCGAAGACGGGCGTCTAAGGTATGCTTCGCAGACTTAATATCCCCTCATCCGCTGGGTCGGTCTGGGGGCCTCTCGAGCGGCTTCTCCCTTAGGAGAAGCGAAGGGTATATTCCGGATTCCTCAGCCTTGGGGAGATGGGCAACCACGGGGTTGCCCCTTACAATCAGGCTACGCTTTTTTCTCTGGTGGAATCATCACTTCGGTAAAATCGCATTCTTCTTGAGGGCAAACCTTCTCTGTGCCACGACGTTTGGTGACCTTAACCATCACAACAGGCCATTTGCATTTAGGACAAGGCTCTGCCAGCGGCAGATTCCAAATCGCGTATTTACAATCAGGATAGCGAGAGCATGAATAAAACAACTTACCGTAGCGCGATTTGCGCTCTAGCATAGTGCCTGTTTTACAAGTAGGACATTCAATACCGGTATCTGCGGGTTTGTTTAAGGGCTCCATATACTTACAGGTAGGGTAAGCGGTACAACCAATAAATTTGCCATAACGTCCTTGACGAATATGCAGTGGAGACTCACAGGTAGGACAGCTACGGCCTTCAACAATCACCGGTACTTCTGGCTCAGCGGCTTCGCCTTGAGCATTATCCATATTACGGGTATAACTGCACTCAGGATAACCACTGCAACCAATAAAGCGGCCACGCTTCCCTAGTCTTATGCTTAGCGGCTTGCCACAGGTTGGACATGCTTCATCGAGTTTTTCTTGGGTCACATCACTGCGCGCTACATTTTGTTCAATTTCACCGATTTGGTGTTTAAATGGCCGCCAAAAATCATCAAGCACGGGAATCCATACTTTTTCACCCCGTGAAATCGCATCCAACTCATCTTCTAATTTCGCGGTGAAATCATAATCCACATACTGGGTAAAATGTTGCGTTAAAAAGCGATTGACGATCCGCCCAACATCGGTTGGGAAAAATCGCTTTTTGTCCAAAATAGCATATTCACGTTGCTGCAAGGTCGAAATAATAGATGCATAGGTTGAAGGACGCCCAATCCCATGTTCTTCAAGCGATTTAATGAGGCTTGCTTCAGAATATCGCGGTGGTGGCTCCGTAAAATGCTGTTCGGGTGTAATCTCGTTTAACGCAAGTTTATCACCCTCTTTCATCGTTGGCAGTAAGACATCTTCCCCGTCTTCTTTTTGTGCGTCGTCTTGATCTTCTTGATAAACGCTCATAAAACCAGCGTGGTTAATGGTTGAGCCATTAGCGCGAAATAGATTAGCTGGCCCACCGCAGCTTAAATCAATACTAACCGTATCAATTAAGGCATGTATCATCTGAGAAGCCATGGTGCGTTTCCAAATCAGAGAATACAGCTTGTATTGCTCGATGGATAAAAAACTTTTCATTTCTTCGGGCGTGCGTTGTGCAGAGGTAGGACGAATAGCTTCATGCGCTTCTTGAGCATTTTTTGACTTAGTGCGATATTCTCGAATGGTATCGGGGAGAAAATCGCTGCCGTAACGTTTACCAATTAACTCTCGAATCTCACTAAGCGCTTCCCCGGCTAAGGTAACCGAATCAGTACGCATATAGGTTATCAAACCCACGCTGCCCTGCCCAATATCAATACCTTCATACAATTGTTGAGCAATGCGCATGGTGCGTTGTGCTGTCATGCCCAACTTACGCGCGGCCTCTTGTTGTAACGTAGAAGTAGTAAAGGGTGCGGCTGGATTGCGTTTGCGCTGTTTGCGCTCAACGCGCTCAACAATTAACTCATGATTCGCCATTTTCATTAATTTGGCTTGAATTTCATGCGCTTGCTCAGTATTAGTGATACTGAATTGCTCTAATTTTTCGTTGTTATATTCGATAAGCTTAGCGCGCAAAGCTTGTTTGGTCGCAGTGAGTGCATCGGCATGTATCGTCCAATATTCTTCGCGGATGAATTTCTCAATCTCATCTTCACGCTCTGAAATCATGCGCAAAGCAGGGCTTTGAACGCGCCCAGCAGAAAGACCTCGACGAATTTTTTTCCATAATAACGGAGATAGGGTATAACCGACTAAATAATCAAGGGCTCGACGCGCTTGCTGGGCATTGACCAAATCCATGTCAAGATCACGTGGATGCTGAATAGCTTCTTGAATAGCCGACTTGGTAATTTCATGAAATACAACACGTTTTACAATTTGTTTTTTAAGGATTTTTTGCTCTTTCATCAACTCCTGTACGGCCCAGGCGATAGCTTCTCCCTCTCTATCCGGATCTGTTGCGAGCAGTAGGCTATCAGCCTTTTTTAAGGCTTTTGCGATAGCAGCGACGTGCTTGGCATTTTTCTCCACCACTTCATAGGTCATATGAAATTGATTATCCGGGTCCACTGCACCGCTTTTTTGCCTTAAATCGCGAACATGGCCAAAAGAGGCTAAAACCTCATAGCCTTCGCCCAGGTACTTGCTAATGGTTTTGGCTTTGGCCGGACTTTCTACAATAACTAAATGATTGCTCATGATTAAAACCGTTTTTAAAATAATACAATATCGCAAATCATTTTGCGGAAGGTATACTCTGCGCACTTCAATTCTGACTCGGGCCATCCATGGCCCGAGTCAAAACCGAATTGCTTTGAGCATGTTTATACTAAAGTAACGCTTTTTGAAAGCTGCTCAAGAAACTCTTGACGCAAACAAATGCGCTTACTAATCCAAGGATAAATGCGCCCAGGATATCAAGGGGATAGTGTATACCTAAATAAACCCGGCTTAATCCAACTATAAAGGCAAGCAGCAATAAGAAAAAACCCAATTTATAAACGCGACCAAAAATAAACCCGAGTGCGATAGTGGAAGTCGCCAACATATGATCACTGGGAAATGAGTTATTAACTGCATGAGGGATCAAATTCGTGACTAAACCATCGACAAACGGGCGATTTGTTGGGAAAAAGTGTTGTATCAATAGGCTCACACCGAAAGCAACAAACAGCGATATAATGATAACAAAAACTAAGGCTCGCCGTTCTCGATGGCGTACGCCTTGATAAATCAGCACAAGCGGGAAAAAATAAATCAGGTATTTTGCTGCAAATGTACCGACAAGTAATTGCCAAGGCATAGGGTTAGCGCCGGCATATATCAATAACATCAATTGGTGATTCAGTGCGAAATTTTCCATGCCAAAACCTCAGATAAAATTTATTTCCTGTGACCTGCCACTATATCCCTAGCCGCAAATCCAACTCAGATCAGCATATTATGACGACAATGTGGTGCGCTGTAAACCATTTGTGTACCAAGAGCTCTATACTTGACCAAATGTGTCAACATATCCCGGAATATTACTCAACATAGAACCGCTGGTTGAGCCGACACTACCCAATGTTTTGAGCGCAATTTGTACATACACCTCATTATTAAATTGCGGTGTATCCATATTATCCAAATAATTAAATTCACGGCCTGCAACAGCTCGAACAGACCAGCAACAGGCATCATATTGAACACCAGCAAAATATGTTTGAGGGTAATTATGGCTAATGTTGTAATTCCAGCGGGCTAATGCAGTCCAATTGCGCCCAAGTGGCCACACCACTGAAAAATCTGTTTGGTTTAAATTATTTTGACTGCTATCGGTAGGAATGGTTGAGGTGGTTCCATCTGGCGGCACAAAAGCATCCCCGCCTCTCAAAAAAGTGTAGCCAAGATTAAGAATATGACGATCATCCGTTTTGTATTGAAACATAACATTAGCATTATTCGTTTGGTTGTAATTGGGATCCCAAGCAATATTGGAGGCCACATTCCAATTTTTATTAATAAAATAATCTAACTCTCCGGCAATGGGAGAAACAGGCGTATTTGACGGCACTTGGTTATCCATCGTCACTAAATCAAGCGCATCATCATCAATGTTCACTCGCCGATCTTCAAAATAATAAATTTCACCAATGCTTGCACGCAATTTTTCATCCCCCGTCTGTTCGTCAATAAAACGGGAGGTCAGGGCCAACGACACTTGGTTAGCATCACCGATTCGGTCTAAGCCGGTAAATCGATTTGTTTCAAACAATTGAGAAAAGCTGAACGGCTGTACTGTCGTGTCGAAGAGAGGGATATCATCTTGATTTTCATAAGGGACATACAGATAAAAAAGTCGTGGCTCAAGTGTTTGTTTATATTCATGCCCAAAAAAATCGGTTTCTTTATCAAAAAACAAGCCCATATCCACATCAAGAATAGGCAAGACCCGGGTAATATCGGTTGCCTCTCCTGGAATTTGGTCGGTTAAATTATATTGAGTCGCAGATAACTGCACATCGGGCTTGAAAAATCCCCAAATCCAGTTTTTCGGCATACTAAATTCT
>JAIELR010000009.1 GCA_019752835.1 Gammaproteobacteria bacterium
AAGCGCTTTAATACGGGCTACACTGTTTAAAAAATACCAGGGGATCCTTCAGAGCGCTGCGCTACATCCGGGCCACACTACAATCCGGGCTACAAGTTATATTTAATCACAATATCACATTGAATGAGTAGAGCAATGCAGTTAGCTGAGATAGTAAAAAATCACCGTAAAAAAAGTGGATTGACGCAACAAGAGTTGGCTGAGCTTGCGGGCGTCGGTAAAACAGTTGTTTTTGATATTGAACACGGTAAAAACACCGTTCAATTGCTCACTCTTCAAAAAGTACTGCACACCCTCAATATCAAATTACTTTGTACTAGTCCTCTTCTTGTTGAACCAGCGGAGGTATTCTAATGCGCAAAGCTTTAATCAAAGTGAATGGTATTGACGCAGCAATATTCACTGAAATTGTCTACGGCAAAAGTTATCAAGTGGAATATTTGCTGGAATATCACAACAATCCTATTTCTCTCACCATGCCGATTAAACAAAAAATTTATCACTTTGATACGTTCCCCTCTTTTTTTGATGGATTATTACCCGAAGGTATTCAATTAGAAGGGTTATTACGCTCACAAAAACTTGATCGCTATGATTATTTCAGTCAGTTGATGTGCGTGGGGAAAGACATGGTCGGCGCAGTGACGGCGGAGGAAATTTTATCATGACTGATTTTCATCGCTGCCCGATTAGTTACGAGCTTATTCCAGTCTCACAAAAATATTCAACTGTTGGGCTGAAATTATTATCGCCACGATTATCAGAATTGCATGATTTGCCGTTTACAATGAGTGAATTAAGATCTGAAGCAGCGCAACGAGCTGGTAAAATGTCCATTCAAGGCGTTCAACCCAAAGTTAGTGCGCTGTTAAATATAGTGAATAACCAATTTGAAATTGTAGATATTAATGGTCATTATATTTTAAAACCGCCAAGTGAACACTATCCTGAATTACCGCAAAATGAAGATTTAACCATGCATTTAGCTAGTATGATTGGTATTGAGATTCCGCTACATGGCATGGTATATGCAAAAGATGGCAGTTTAACTTATTTCATTCGGCGATTTGATCGGATAGGAAAAAAAAATAGATTGAATGTTGAGGATTTTGCACAACTGAGTCAACATAATCGCGATACAAAATACCGATCATCGATGGAAAAAATAGCCTCTATTATTAATGAAAACTGTACTTTCCCACAAGTTGAAAAACAAAAATTGTTTTTACGGACATTATTTAATTTTTTAATTGGCAATGAAGATATGCATTTGAAAAATTTTTCATTAATTACACGTGATAATATTATTACACTTTCACCCGCATATGATTTGCTCAATACAACGATTGCCATAGGAAATGCAAAAGAAGAAATTGCCTTGCCCCTTAAAGGGAAAAAAAATAATTTAAATTCTAAAGATTTTATTATATATCTTGGTCAAGAAAAATTGGAGTTAACACCAATAAGTATAGAAAAAACCTTAAACTCAATTAAAGCTCAGCTATCGTCATGGCAAGAATTAATTCACAACAGTTTTTTATCAAAACCTATGCAAGAAAAATATGAAGCACTTTTGCTTGAGCGTGCATCGGTTTTATTTAAATAGTTGTTGCGCACGACGCATATAAAAATGTTGAACAGAATCCCGGGCTGTTGTAACATATATGCTCAATCAATAGATACTTTCAGGACCTTCTATAATGGACATTTTATATTCAATTACTTCGCATGCGAAAGAAAAAGTGATTAGTCCTAATCAACAAGCTCAAAACCTCACTGCACTGGAACAAGGGCGCATCATTTATCTGCCGGAATATGCAATGCCATTGCACGCCGAAGAGCAGTTTTTGCTTTCACCGGATATCAAAGCGGGTCAGGCTAAGAATATCAGCTATTCTTCTCAGCTTGGGAAAATAAAGCACACAGCGTTAGCAGGGCAACAATTGAACTGCTTGGCGGGCTTACTTGCCCGCTATGGCGATTATGCAACTGCGCTTATAGCCCAATTGTTACCGTCTTATGTTCCCCATTTAAATAAAGGACGAACCAGTTTTCGGCCTATCGAGATTGAAGGACGCCGCCCCGCTTCATATAAAAAAGATGACACACGCCTACATGTTGATGCCTTTCCTGCATCCCCAACGCAAGGCCAGCGAATTTTACGCGTTTTTTGTAATATTAATCCCGACAATAAGCCTCGTGTTTGGCACGTAGGTGAACCATTTTCCGATGTAGCCGCTCAATTTCTACCAAGAATCCCAGCGTACAGTCCATTTCGAGCTAAAATGCTTGAAAAATTCAAGCTAACGAAGTCTTACCGCACCGCCTATGATCACTATATGTTAGGTATACATGATGGAATGAAAAAAGATTTAGTTTATCAAGCAAACGTAAACAAAAAACAAATTGATTTTCCCTCTAGCAGCACCTGGATAGTCTATACCGATCAAGTTTCTCATGCCGCATTGAGTGGACAATATCTATTGGAGCAAACTTTTTATCTGCCACCCAATGCTATGGCGGCTTTATCACAAACTCCGCAGTATATTGTGAATGAATTGCTTAAACATGCCTAAAAAAATATATTTTATTGGAGAAGTTTTATGAAAATTCTACTAACAGGCGGCAGCAGTGACCTTGCTACAGTATTATCTTATCAAAAAAGAGATGAGAATGATGAATTTATCCGACTGGATATTCGGAAACCTAAAAATGATGTTGGTACCTATATAGAGGGATCAATTCTTGACCGTTCCTTATTAAACGAGGCTACAAAAAATGTGGATTGTATTATTCACATTGCGGCATGGCACGGTTTTCATGAAATCACAAAAGAGAAAAACGTCTATGATTTTTGGGATTTAAATGTTACTGGTACATTTAATGTCTTTCAATCGGCCGTAGAAAATAACGTTGATAAAATTATTTATATATCCAGCGAAAGCGTAGAGGATTTATATGGAATATACGGTCACACAAAAGTAATCGGTGAACAAATTGCCGAAACATATGCGAAACGTCACAATAATTTGAGCATTATTACTTTAAGGCCAGGAATTTTTATTCCACATTGGAATGAACATGTCTATAACACATATATTGAATGGGTTCGATGGTTTTGGAAAGGAGCCGTTCATATAAATGACGTTGCACAAGCAGTAAAGAATAGTATTGATTTTTTAGAAGAAAAAAAAGTAACCGGCCATATAATCTTACCCGTTGATGGTGCTTATGAATATACGTCGGAAGATTTAGCCTCTTGGGATGCGGGAGGATCTGGCTCAACATTTAAAAAACACTATGCTCAATACGTTGATCTTATTAAACAATATGATTTAGATCCATCCATAAAGCCCACTATACAAGATATCACTCGTACAACAACACTTTTAAATTATCATCCACAATATAGTTTACGTTCATTATTAGGTGATCTTGAGAAATATGGACCTCAAGGCCCATCGGGCTTTTGAGTTATTACATATCTTGATATTTGGACAAAAATGGTTACCCCAAAAATAATTGAAAATCGTCTTTTAGTTAAGTTCCTATTATGTTGTTTATAGATTTTACTTGTTGTAACAAGTGATATTATGTGTAACAATAGCGCGCTTAATTTAATTGTTTCTTAATAAAATACAACTCTTGCGGCATAACTGATAATAGGAAGCTTGCTTGGGTTAACATAACGGACATATTGAAAGGACTTTGAACGATGAAAGTATTGCCTTTATTTTATTACCCAAGCCATTGGTTATGGATAGATGATGATCAATTATTGTTGAATTGTATGATGGAGGTCTTTGGAGAAAAAAACGCAGTGACGGCCTTCCCATCTGCTCAAGAATGTATAAAAAGCATGAAAACATATCAAGCGCCCTTGTCGTGTAAAAATTTTTTAATGAGTAACATACAGGATCTCAGTTATGGTTTTTTAAAACACACACCTATTGATTTTGATGTCACCCTTTTGGCTGACTTAGCTGATGATCCTGCTCGATATCAAGAAATTACTGTCATGGTTATCGATTATGATATGCCTGAAATGGATGGATTCGCATTAGCTCAAGCCTTACAGCATCTTCCTATTCAAAAAATACTTCTCACTGGAAAAGCTGAACAAAGCGATGCTATAGCTGGATTTAATACGAATTTGATACATCGCTTTATTCAAAAAGGTGCATTTGATGCAAAAGAGCTAATTCCTCGTTATTTAAGAGAGTTATCCATCGATTATTTTAGGCATATCTCTGCTCCGTTATTATCGTATCTTGAAACAGAGGCAAAACTGCCCTTATCTGATCCTGTTTTTATTGATTTTTTTGAAAACTACTGCGAAGCAAATAATATTAAAGAATACTATCTGATCGATAAACAAGGCAGTTTTTTATGCATAGATGATAAACAGCAGCGTTCTTGTTTAGTCATTCAATCTGATCAAGGACTTGATTCATGGCTGACTATCTATAAAGATGAAGAATATTTACCTGATGAAGAGTTGGCCTTAATCCAAAATAGAAAAAAAATTCCGTTCTTTGGTATAGGAAAAGAGGGTTGGCAAGTTGATACATCTCAGTGGCTAAATCATTTACATTCTCCTGATACATTAGACGGAAGATCGCGGTATTATTGGGCTCGGGTGGAGTTAGGATTGACGTAATTTTATGTACTAGACTAACGGGCATGAGCAAATTTATAGTCCTTAACTTAAGAATAGAAAACTTGCGATGTTAAATAAAAAAATATTAAATAACTTGCCTGATGTTAACGTTAATTTATCTGCAGAATATTCTGAGATTTTGTTATTGCAGAATCTCAAATGTTATGGATTTGCAACGCTAGAAAATCATGATCTACCCTTGAGTTTGCTTGATGGAATTTATGAGCAATGGAGATGTTTTTTTTCTAATGAAGAAAAATATCAATGGTTACGGGCAGATGAGGACGACGAAGGATTTGTTCCTCTTGGTGTGGAAAAAGCTAAAAATGAAGATGTTCCAGATTTCAAAGAGTTTTATCAAACTCATTATCAGGGAAGATACCCGAGTATTATAGACACTCAATCAACTTTTTGTTTGGTAAGTGCCCTGGTGACGCTGAGTGAGAAACTCATTAAGTTACTTGAAATTGCATTACCTACTACGGTAAAAGAAAAAATGTGCATATCTCTATCCGAAATGGTTTTAAATAGTAGCAAGCATTTGTTAAGAGTTGTTCATTACCCCCCTATGCTGAAAGGGATGACCTTGCCAAAATCTGCGCCACATGGTGATATTTGTTTGCTTACCATTTTGGTGAATGCCACAAGAGATGGATTAGCATTAAAAAGTCACGATGGTAATTGGTACGTGCCGGAAATCGAAAAAACTGAAGTTATTGTATTTAACTCTGATATGTTAGATATGTGTACTAAAGGATATTTAAAATCTGTGACTCATGAAGTTCAGACCAATTCAAATAATGCTTTTAAAAATAGATATTCAATTGCTTTTTCAGTTCACCCCAAAAGAGATACAGAGCTTAAAACAGGATTTACTGCTGGAGAATTTTTGCAAGAACGTCTCAATGATATGGGATTTAACGGACATATGCTTAAAATTAATGATCATTGATATATAAAGAGTATATAGGGAATTTATTGCATGTTATCAAGTGTCGCTTTGACTTCATTAGTGCAAGTAGCTGCCGATATGGGTTGTTCTGCATTGGCTTTTTTTGTGCATTTAA
>JAIELR010000026.1 GCA_019752835.1 Gammaproteobacteria bacterium
ATTATAGGAATTAGCATTATCACCTTTTTAGGCAATAATGCTTGGTATCCTGCGAATTTCATATCGACATCAACCAGTATGATTTTATTGGCAATATTGTCGTTAGTGACATATGTTTACGGTGCTTTCTATGCCCTTGATCACCAGCCGTATGTCTCGCATGACGCATCGAAGATCGAAGCACAAAGTGCGACTGAATAGGAAGTATTAGTGAAAGAACTTTTGTTTAGAATATCGTTTATATCACGCGATCGTGCCGACGAAGTCAGTGAAATCTATGCACGACAAGTGAGTGAATCAGATATGTATGGATTTATTGTGGTTGAAGAAATAGTCTTTGAAGAGTCGTCCACTATTTTACTTAATCCAACAGAAGAAAAAATTAAACGCGAATTTGAAAATGTTATGCGCACATATATTCCGATTCCTTCTATTGTGCGTATTGATGAAGTAGAAAGAGAGGTGCTCACAACACACACTTCTACTGAAAGTCATTCCAATAACATCGTTAGCTTCCCTCAGATAGAGCAAAGCGCACGATAAAATAGGACACCTGGCATGATAGGACCGCTTGTCGTTGATATTACGAGTATTGAATTGTCCCAAGAGGATAGAGAGTTTTTACAACACCCTTTGGTTGGAGGCGTTATACTCTTTACGCGCAATTATGCCGCGCCTGAACAATTAAAAAACCTCGTCTCTAGCATTAAATCCATTCGAAAAGCAGACCCTTTATTGGTATCCGTTGATCATGAGGGTGGTCGTGTTCAACGATTTCGAGACTATTTTACAAAACTTCCCCCTATGGCCTCATTAGGCAGTCTTTATCAATCAGAGCCGGCAAAGGCATTACATTTTGCTTTTTTAACGGGTTGGTTGCTGGCCAGTGAGTTACGTCAATATGGTCTCGATTATAGTTATGCTCCTGTTTTAGACTTAGATTATCAAATGAGTCAAGTGATAGGCGATCGTGCTTTTCATGCGGATCCCAATATCGTATCGCTCTTGGCTCAAGCCCTCATTAATGGGCTTCATGCAGTAGGTATGGCTGCCACAGGGAAGCATTTTCCAGGACATGGAGCTGTTAGCGCAGACTCTCATGTTGCGCTTCCTATTGATGTGAGAAATAAAGACGCGATCACGAATGTTGATCTTATTCCCTATATTTCGTTAATCAAAGAAAATAGTCTTGAAAGTATTATGCCCGCCCATGTGGTTTACTCACGGATCGATTCAAAACCCGCTTGTTTTTCATCTTTTTGGTTGCAGACTATCTTGCGTACTCAATTAGGTTTCAAGGGCGTGATCGTTTCGGATGATTTAACCATGGAGGGGGCTGCGATTATGGGTAATTATACCGATCGTGCTGAAGCCGCATTGACAGCAGGTTGCGATATGCTGCTGGTGTGCAATAATCGACATCAAGCAGAACAAATAGTAGATCATTTGAGTCCCATATATCGATTTTCTCCTGAAACTCAAGAACGCTGCGAACGACTTTATGCAAAACCCTTGCAGGATGATTTTACTCAACATCCGCATTGCTCTGCTGCCAGAGCCGCAATAGCTGAATTAACGACCTAATAGCGAGAAACCTTAATGCAATTACCTAAAGATATACAAGAAGTTTACAAGCGTTCAACTTGTCTCTATACCAAGCAAGAGGTTGAAGTGGCGTTAGTCAAGATGGCGAGCGAAATGAATGCCGTGTTGGCCGAAAAAAATCCCGTTGTATTATGCGTCATGATAGGGGGCCTCGTACCTGTGGGTAATTTATTACCTTATCTTGATTTCCCCATGGAGCTGCATTACGTGCACGCAACGCGATATCGAGGAGAAATTCGTGGTGGTGATTTGCATTGGAAGGCGAGTCCAACGTTTACGTTAGAGGGCCGTGCAGTCGTTGTCGTTGATGATATTCTCGATGGTGGATTAACACTGGCTGCCATTCTCGACTATTGCCGTGAACATGGTGCTGCGGAAGTTTATAGTGCTGTTTTGGTTGACAAGCACCATGTGCGTGAAAATGGGGGCACCGAAAAGGCTGATTTTACTGGCCTAACCGTTGATGACCATTATATTTTTGGTTATGGCATGGATTATAAAGAATATTTGCGTAATGCCCCTGGCATTTTTGTTGTGGCGCCTCAAGATGAGTAATATTGCAATAATAGGGGGCTCCGTTCTCCCTAAACTCTATGACTTTAAGCCACTAAAGGTTGAGTTGAAAGAAACGCCTTTTGGTTATCCAACTTCTCCATTACAAACGGGATTATTTGGTCAACATAATATTGTGTATTTAAATCGTCATGGCTTGGAGCGCCGCACGCCACCTCATAAAATTAACTATCGTGCCAACATGTGGGCCTTGAAAGAGGCTGGCGTGGATGTCATTATTGGTCTCAGTGTTGTCGCGGGCATTCGTTCTGATATGGTACCAGGGCATTTTGTTTTTCCTGATCAACTCATTGATTATACCTACGATCGCCCCAGCACCTGTTATGAAGACAATTTTGATTATACAAAACATATTGATTTTACTTATCCTTATTGCCCGGTGTTACATCGCTTTTTAGTTGAGGCTGCGCAAGAGTTGACCTTGGACTTTACGGATGATGCAACCTACGGCGTTACACAAGGGCCGCGTTTTGAGACGATAGCCGAAATTAATCGTATGGAGCGTGATGGTTGTGATATTGTTGGGATGACGGCTATGCCAGAAGCCTTACTCGCACGCGAACTTGGGATGCGTTATGCCAGCATTGCATTAGTGGCCTCAAAAGCGGCGGGACGCAGCGATGGTTTAGGCGTAAGTTTATCTGACATGAAGACGGTTATTGATGATTCATTAGCTCAAATGTATCAGCTTTTGTTACAAGTCGTGGGCAAAATTGTTTGAGTTCAAAAATATATGCCAATATGCCTTTTTGGCGTTGTTCTTATTCTTTCCCACCCTCGTCGTCGCTAATCCCTCCTCACAAGCATTTTTGGCACTCAGCGATATACATTTTACGCCTTATGATCACTGCTCATGGTTTCACTCTTGTCCTCTAATACAAAAACTCGAGGCCGCACCTGTACAGCAATGGGTAAATATTTTTCGACAATATGATACAACGGTTCCAAGCCGCTATGGTTTGGATACGAATTCAGCTTTATTCAACTCAACGCTAAATGAAATTAATGCCCTACCAAAAACTTATCATTTTGCAATAATCACCGGTGATTTTTTAGCACATGCGTACCGTCTAAAATTTATCTGGTTTGCCAAGGACCTATCGCAGCATGATTATCAACAATTTGTGAATAAGACCTATGAATATTTGCAATTACGTTTGCAGGAGGCGACATCAAACGTCCCCGTTTATATTACGCTGGGCAACAATGATTCTTATCAAGGGGATTATTATTCTGATCCTGGTGGCAGTTTTTATGAAATAATGTCGCAGCGAGTAGCTCAGATGAATCAGGGCCTGGATGAAACAAATTTTAAACAAACTTTTTCAAAGGCTGCTTATTATGCCATCAAACCTAATGCGAACAGTCAAAATCGTATCTTGTTTTTGAATACCACTTTATTCTCGATCTATGCGAATGGAAAGCATATTGCTAAAGGTGCACAACAAGAGTTCATTTGGCTGAACGCTCAACTTGAAAGCGCAAAACAAGGTAAATATAAAGTATGGCTGATTGACCATATTCCCAATGGCATCGATGCTTACCGTAGTACCCACAAAGAAAAAGCCATTCCTTTGTGGCAATCACAGTATAACTCAGCTTTTTTAAAGCTAATTACGCAATACCCTAACACCATCACTGCAATAATTACTGCACATGTGCATATGGATGGATTTCAATTTTTGTCTTTAAGCCCGCAGAAGCAGTTGCTTGATACGTTTATTCCAAGTATATCGCCGATTTATGGTAATAATCCGGCATTTAAAGTGTATGAGTATAATCCAGACTCAATGGAATTAAGTAATTTTCAAACCTATTACTTGAACGAGTCAACGGATAAATGGACGTTGGAATATGATTTTAATAGCACATATCAACCGAATTGTGATAAGTGTGAAATCTCGACGGCCTATTCTATGATCACATCATCGGGTTGGCGCACCGACAAATATAAAAGGTATTATGCGGTAAGTACTAATAGCCAAGCGATTACCAAAAACGGATGGTTGCCATATTATTGGTGTGCCACACAGTATCAGACGAAGAGGGAATATACAGATTGCTCAAGATAATGCCGCAGTCTCCCGTCTTTTCAAATGATGTCTGAGGCGCCCATAAAGAGCCACAACAATCAAGCACAACGCAAATATCGTTAAATACCAAAATTGAAATAAAGTACCGTGCCAATGAAATAATAAAAAATAGCCGCAACCAATTGCAATGCCATAAAAACCGATTAACGAACAAAGTGCTGAAAAATAGGTATCTTTCATCGCACGTAGCGCTGAGAAAAAGGCATAGCGCAAGCTATTAATAATTTGATAAAAGCCAAAAATGGCTAAAAACTCAGTAGCCAACTTAATAACGGCGACATTTTGTGGTGCTGATAAATCAAAATCAATCCCGATGATCCACAAGGGTCTAAACCAAAAAATTAAGCTGAACAAAAAGGGAATGAAACAACAGATCAGGACACCAATCCCACAAATCATTTTAGTCACTTGTACATTATTGCTGTGCCAGGTATGACCAATTCTAATGCTTATTGCCTGCGATAAACCAGCTACAACCATAAAAGTGAGTCCAGCTGCTTGCACACTGACTTGTTGTGCAGCAAGCCAGAGGGTACTTAATTTTCCTGCAAAAGAAGCTGCAAAAAGGCTAAAGCTGAGGTCGATCATCCATATAATACCCATGGGCAAGCCGACTTTAATGAGCGAGTTAATGTGCCAATGCTGAAAATTAAATAAGCGTAAATTAAAATAACCGCGATATTGGGGCTGAAAAAAAATGTAAACAATAAAACCAATAAACAAAACCGTATAGGCAAATGCAGTTCCAAGGCCTATTCCCAGCATATCTAATTGCGGAAACCCAAACTTACCGAACATAAGCGTGTAGTTGGCTAAAATATTAATGGGCACGTATAAAATGGACGAAACCAAGGTAACTTTTGGCCGTCCTAAACCAATAAAAAATTGCCATAAAATCATGGTGCCGAAGTCGGGAATAACTGCGAAAATCAAACCATGCAAATAGGGTGTTGCTAAGATAATTAACGCCTCTGATTGACCCATCAGCCGCAAAAGAGCGCCCCCATTCGCAAGTATCGCAATCAGTAAAATGCTGCAAAAAATACCTATTACACAGGCGTCTCGAATAACCTCTCCAATTTCACGATTCTTTTTTTCGCCATAGTGATGTGAAATAAGCGTGCTAGCTGCGGACAATAGGCCGTAAAAGAAAACAATCATCGTAGTAAAGGCGCTGCTGACAATGGCACCTGCAGCCAATTCAGTCTGACCTAAATGAGCTATCATGGCATTATTAATAAAATTGGGGCAACCCTCGATAAAATAATTGACGATAAGCGGTAGGGCGAGCAGGAGGAGTTGTTTATTTTCTTTTAAAAATAGGTTCATGGTAGACGTAGCCCGTATCTGAGGGATCCCCTGGTATTTTTTAAACAGTGTAGCCTGTATTAAAGCGCTTTTAATGCTCAATATAGAGGCAACAGCTTACTCGATAATCCCAC
>JAIELR010000100.1 GCA_019752835.1 Gammaproteobacteria bacterium
TTTATAAATATATCTTACAAGTTTATCCCAGCGTAACTACGAATCAGTTAATGGCTGATTTTCATCTCACTGGCGCTGGGCTCGGTAATTTGGCCGCGACGTTTTATTACGCGTATATGGTCATGCAATTGTTTTCAGGTGCGCTAATTGATAAGTGGGGCACGCGAAATATCAGTGTGCCCGCTATTTTTTGTGCTGCCCTTGGGGTATTGATTTTTTCACAAAGCCATACGGCTTGGTTAGCAGGCATTGGCCGTGCCTTAATGGGGGCGGGCGTTGCTTTTGCGACGGTTGCTTATATGAAAGCGGCTGCGGATTGGTTTCCAGCCCATCACTATACATTCATTGGCGGATTGCTTGCCACAGCCGTCATGATGGGCGCTGTTTTTGGAGAGGCCCCCCTCGCTTTTTTGATATCCCAATTTGGTTGGCGCTACGTTTTATTGGGTGTGGGTATACTCGGCATACTATTAGCGTTCCTATTTTGGTGGGTGGTTCGTAATCAACCGATTAAAATAAAAGAAGGGAAACACTCAAAAGAGGTTTTTAGTCGCGCTTCGCTATGGGTGGTATTAAAAAGCAAAGAAAACTGGATGTTGACACTCTATAGTGGCTTTGTCTTTTCACCGCTCGCTGTTATTGGTGGGCTCTGGGGAGCACCTTTTTTACAACAAGCCTATTCCATGAGCTCAACAGAAGCGGGAGCTTTTGTTTCTCTTGGTTTTGTCGGTTTTGGCTTTGGCGGCCCTTTATTGGGTTTGCTTTCTAATCGTTGCGGACGATGGCCCGTGATGTTTTTTTCGACTATATTTTCGTTTATCAGCATCACACTTGTCCTGTATGTACCTCATCTTTCCGCATGGCTTTTAAGTAGTTTATTCTTTTGTTTTGGTTTTTTTATCGGTGCATTTATGCTAGCTTTCGCCGTAGGAAAAGAAATGAATTCCGCGGCAATGACTGCCACTGTGATAGCAATGATCAATGCCAGCGATGCGATATTGGATGCTATTACAGAGCCTGCTATTGGAAAATTTTTAGATTGGCGCTCGCATGGCGTAATCGTCAATGGCGTTCACTTCTTTACGGCCCAAGACTATCGCCTGGCCTTGAGTATCTTGCCTTTTTATACAATCTTATCGTTGATTTGTTTGTTGGTACTTCGAAAAGTGGCGAAAGACAAGTAGCCCGAAATGTAGCCCTGATAACAGGAATTATCACCATGAGTGAAGCGAAAATTCGAGAAGAGTCGATTCATCTGCAACACAATACAAGCATTCCTGAGCGCTATATTTATACAAAAATATACGAGCAAGAAATCAATAATCCAACTATTATGCTCATAGCGGGTTTAGGTGATAGTTGCGATATTTGGCAAGAATACGCACTCAAACTCAGCCAAAACAGTTACAACGTCATTATTTTCGATAATCGCGATGTGGGCAGAAGCACCTATACCCCTTATCCCTATAGCATCACCGATATGGCAATCGATGCGCTTGCAATATTAAATCATTTTAATCTGCCAGTCGTGCATCTCGTTGGTCACTCCATGGGTGCCGTGATTGCACAAGAATTAGCACGAATTCAGCCTGAAAAAATACTTTCGATGACATTGATCGCGGGAATTGCTAGCCCGCCGATAGAACAAAGCTCAGCCACAGAAGTAACGAGTTGGACAGATGAATGTGTCAAAAATAGCCAAGTTAATGATTTAGAACCGAGTGACATTTTCATTGATCGAATAACGAATATTCTTCGGCAATCTGCCTTCTCAGAAGTGTTTTATTTACAGCAAGCAGACTTTTTTCGAGATTATTTAACACTTCTATCACAATCACCTTACCGCCAGAAAACCTCTGGTTTAGTTCGACAGTTCAACGCGATTAGCCATTTTAAATTTTCAGAAAACACCTTATTTTATCAACCAACTTTGATTATTGGCGGCGAACAAGATCCGGTTTTTCCGCCAGATAGATTAAGAAAAGGAGCTACTCAATTTCAGAATGTGACCCTTGAAATCATTCCACAGGTAAAACATTGTTTGCACCTTGAGAAAATAGATTATTGCATTGATAGGATTATTCAATTTATTGGAAAAAGCCAATAAAAACGTTGGTATTATCATATCAGTGATAATTATTGTAAGGCCTCCCTCAGTTGCTCGAAAGGCAGCGGCTTTGTAGGGATAACTCTCGGTTACTTGAGAGGCAACGGCTGTTGTAGAGGCAATTCCACTCGGTTACTTGAGAGGCAACGGCTGTTGTAGAGGCAATTCCACTCGGTTGCTAGAGAGGCAACGGCTGTTGTAGGGGCAATCCCCCCGTGGTTGCCCGTCTTTGGATCAAACTCATTACTGCTACAAATATAATATGCGATTGCCCTAGTAAACTCATAGGATAACTTGATTAATCTTAAAACCTTTGCCATACTTCATGAAAATTGAGTGGCTGGCACTCAATTTTCATGAAATTAAGGCTCGAGTCTTATGCAGCGTACCCATTATATAGCTAAAATCACAGAGGCTTTTAGAGTAAACCCTTGTGTTGCCCTGTTGGGACCCCGGCAGTGTGGAAAAACAACCCTCGCACGAGAGTATGGTGCTCAATCGGAAAAAAAAGAATCGGTTACCTACTTTGATTTAGAAAATCCTTTCGATATCGCTCGCTTAACGAATCCCATGCTCGCATTATCTGAAATAAAAGGCCTCATTATTATTGATGAAATACAGCGAAGACCTGAATTATTTCCTTCATTACGCGTCTTGATTGATCAAGATAGAAAAAAAAGGCGATTTTTGATTTTGGGCAGCGCATCCCGTGACTTGATTCAGCAATCGTCAGAGACCTTGGCTGGCCGTATTAGTTATCTAGAGTTAACACCGTTTACCCTTTTTGAAATCGGTGACTGGCAGCGTCTATGGTTACGCGGCGGCTTCCCTAATTCGTATTTGGCAAAATCTAATGACGATAGTTATCAATGGCGAGCTCACTATGTCAGCACCTTTTTGGAGCGTGATATTCCTAATTTGGGTATAAAAATACCGGCCAAAATGTTGCGTAGATTTTGGATGATGCTGACGCATTATCATGGACAAATTTTTAACTCATCTGAGATAGGAACTGCTTTAGGCGTCGCCCATACCACCGCTCGTTATTATTTAGATATTTTAACGGGTACTTTCATGATTCGCGAATTAACGCCGTGGTTTGAAAATATTAATAAGCGACAAATTAAATCGCCCAAAATCTATTTTCGCGATTCCGGTTTATTACACTATTTATTAGGCATTCCCGATCGAAATGTGTTACATCATAACCCTAAAATTGGGGCTTCATGGGAAGGTTTCGCATTAGAGGCCATTATCGATGCCTATCAAGCCACTCCGGAAGAGGTGTATTTTTGGGGCGTACATAATCAAGTTGAGCTAGATTTGTTAATTATTAAAAAAGGTCAACGGATTGGTTTTGAGTTTAAATATTCTGATTCGCCAACATTGACTAAATCTATGCATCAAGCTCTTGAGTTACTCAAACTTGATCATTTATACGTAGTTTACCCAGGTACTGCTGATTTTTCACTGACTGATAAAATACGAGTCATTAGCTTGTTAAATATCATGAAGAATGGAACACAATCGAGACTTTGAAATCTACTAAATCATATAATAAGTGCGAGCGACAAGAGGAACGGTTTAAATGCCTAAAAAATCCTTAGACCCTCATCATGGAATGCGCATAAGCTCTGTCACTAACAAAGAAATTATGAGCTATATTCGTGACGGGGATTATCAACATCCAGGAGAGGAAGAGGCCATTGAATTGCTTTTTCAAAAAATTAATAAATCACCTGAATTATTGATCCTTGACGTGGGATGCGGATATGGCGGTACAGCTGCTTATATCCACGATAAACAATGGGGGCAAGTAGTTGGGATAGATATTAATGAAGATGTGTTGAACATCGCAAAAAACAAACATAAAACCCCTATTTTTATCCACGCCGATGTTAATGGCGTGGAACAAGCTATCGAAAATGAATTTAAACGAAAAATAAATTTTGATATTATCTATTTATTCAATTCGTTTTTTTTATTTCACGATCACCAACTTGCGCTACAGAAATTGGCGGCTGTTGCTAAAAAAAATACGAAATTACTTATTTTTGACTATATTGATTATGGTCAGTATGCAAATAAGGCCTATATCGAAAATGAGAAAAAATTATTGCCCAACACAATCATATCTGATGAAGTTATTACAACTTTTAATGAAAGTGGATGGACAGTTGAATCTCTGCAAAATATCGATGATTTATATATCAAATGGTACACAGAGCTAGTTCAAAAAATAGATTCTGCAAAAGCGGAAATTGTTGAACAATACGGCAATGATGTTTTCAATAATTTTTTGGCAAGGTACCAGCATATTCTAACAGTTTTGCAAAATAAGTTGCTGGGTGGTGTCATAATTGTTGCTGTACCAACCGCATGAAAATAATTGCATCAGGATGCCATGTAACTCGTCAAACCGAAACGGCACTCGCTCATGCGGGTTTTGTTATAGAAGAAATCGAACGGCAAAGTATACTTAGAAAAATTACTAGATCTTTACTAATGAAATAAGTTGATTAACACTGAAATCTTTGTCATATTTCATGAAAATTGAGTGTTAGCCACTCAATTTTCACAAAAAGGAATTGCAGTGAAAACGGGACGACTGAAATCACAATAAAGGCTTAAAATAATAAAGATGCTGCTCCATACGAAATTTCTCAAAAAAATGGATGATGTAGTGACTCTGCGTGATATTATGTACAGAGTGTATACTTACTTGGTTTCTATCTTTATATATTTTGGAGTACTTTATGTCATCTGAACTATTGATGACTTTCCTTCTTTTTGCCTTTGTAAGCAGTATTACCCCTGGACCCAACAATATTATGCTGTTGTCGTCAGGCGTTAATTTTGGCTTTCGGCGTACGATACCCCATATGAGCGGCGTATCGCTTGGGTTTTCTGCGATGGTGCTAGTTGTTGGAGTCGGGTTGGGGGCAGTTTTTATGCATTACCCAGTTATGTATACGGCATTGCGTTACATTTCAGCCTTGTATCTCATTTATTTAGCTGGAAAAATTGCTTTTTCAGGGGCTCCCATGAAAAGTAATGTTACCGCTAAACCGATTACATTTTGGCAGGCAGTCGCATTTCAATGGGTAAACCCTAAAGCCTGGTTGATGTCGGTTGCTGCGATTGCCGCCTATGCGCCGGAACAACACTTTACGTCCTCCATTATCTTTATTTCAATAATCTTCATCCTTTTTGTTGCTCCTTGCAGTATTCTTTGGACGGCCATGGGCCATTGGATTAAACAGTTTTTCAGTCACTCTTGGCATTTACGAGCTTTTAATATCGTCATGGCAGGATTATTACTATTGTCACTATATCCATTATTTAGTGAAGCCGTTATCTAATTCTTAAGGGGAACATATGAGGGGAGGGGCATTAGCTAAATATCATAAAGAATCATTTATAGAGCCTTTTTTAGGCTCTCCTATCGTAGGATTTGCTGCAATTTCCTTTACAGCATTGTCTAAGGCTTTTAGTTGATTGGGATAAAGCTTATTTTTTTGTCTCCCAAAAATGTTAGTCTGAGAAATTAACAATTATGATTGCCTTTCATTAAGAATATAGGGTTCAGTTTGACTTG
>JAIELR010000202.1 GCA_019752835.1 Gammaproteobacteria bacterium
GAGATATTGTGCAAGATACATTTCCCCGGATTCCGCTGCGCTGCATCCGGGCTACCAAACCTCCAGGCCACCATACATATTGCGGCCCATACATCAATTGTTGTAGTATACCTCAAAGACCCTGAAAGGACGCTATTGATGACCTATAATGCCTCTCTCGATAATGATGAAAATACATCACTCTTGCGTGAAACTGTTCAACAATTTGTTCGCGCCGAAATTGCCGACCGAGCGGCAGAGATTGATACCTCAAATGCTTTTCCTCGTGACCTCTGGCCCAAGCTCGGTGCGCTCGGTTTACATGGAATTACTGCCCCCGCTGAATATGGCGGTGCAGAAATGGGTTATCTTCAACACGTGATTGCCATGGAAGAAATCAGTCGAGGCTCCGCATCTGTCGGCCTCAGCTATGGCGCTCATTCCAACCTTTGTATCAATCAACTTGTCCTCCACGGTACTGAAGAGCAAAAACAACGCTACTTACCCAAACTCATCTCAGGAGAACATGTCGGTGCGCTTGCCATGAGTGAAGCTGGCTCAGGTTCAGATGTGGTCAGTATGCGAACGAAAGCGGAGCTACGTGATGGCCACTATATTTTAAACGGCACAAAAATGTGGATCACCAATGGTCCTGATGCCGATGTCTTGGTCGTTTATGCAAAAACAGATATGAAAGCGGCCTCTAAAGGCATCTCAGCCTTTATCATTGAAAAAAATTTCAAAGGGTTTTCAACGGCTCAAAAGCTCGACAAATTAGGCATGCGCGGCTCCAGCACATGCGAATTAGTTTTTGAAAATTGTGAAGTCCCTGCCGCAAATATCTTAGGCGGACTCAATGAGGGCGTTAAAGTATTAATGCGCGGTCTCGATTATGAGCGCGTTGTCTTGGCTGGCGGCTGTCTCGGTATTATGCAAGCCTGCCTAGATCTCGTTTTGCCTTATGTGCGAGAACGAAAGCAATTTGGTCAACCCATAGGTGAATTTCAATTAATGCAAGGCAAGCTGGCCGATATGTATGTTCAATTAACAGCCAGTCGTGCATATCTATACAGTGTTGCCCGTGCTTGTGATCAAGGGCATGTCGATCGAAAAGGCGCCGCCGGGGCCATTTTGTTTTGCTCAGAAAACGCCACTCAAATGGCTCTCCAAGCGATACAATGCTTGGGTGGCAATGGATATATCAATGAATTTCCCGCTGGTCGATTATTACGAGATGCGAAATTATATGAAATCGGCGCGGGTACGAATGAAATTCGTCGTATGTTGATTGGACGTGAGTTGATGCACGCAGACGCATAAATCCCTTTTTTCGATATTCCCGCGAAGGCTGTTGTAGGGGCAACCCCCCGTGGTTGCCCATCTTCGGGTCGGCACGGGGGCCGCCCCCTACAACAGCCCTTGAAGGAAAAAGTAATATTAAAATGGAGAAAAAAATGACTACAGACCCCATCGTTATCACCAGTGCCATCCGCACCCCCATGGGTAGCCTACTGGGTGAACTAAAAGACTTTACCGCCGCTCAATTAGGCGGCGCAGCCATTCAAGCGGCCCTGAAGGGAAGTCAGCTGCATCCCCAAGATATTGCTGAAGTTATTATGGGATGTGTTTTGATGGCAGGCCAAGGGCAAGCGCCCGCGAGACAAGCGGCCTTAAGTGCTGGCTTGCTGGATAGCACCCCCTGTTCCACGATCAACAAAATGTGCGGCTCCGGCATGCAAGCAGTAATGCTTGCCCACGCAATGCTCAGCGCCGATATACATCCCATCATGATTGCTGGCGGTATGGAAAGCATGAGCAACGCACCGTATTTACTCAACAAAGCGCGTGCAGGTTATCGCTTGGGACATGGCCAACTAATCGACCACATTTTTTTAGATGGCTTAGAGGATGCCTACGACCGAGGCAAATTAATGGGCGTATTTGCCGAAGCAACGGCAAAACACTTTGGCCTAACGCGCCACGCTCAAGATGATTTTGCTATCACCTCATTGAAACGCGCCCAACAAGCCACACAAGATGGCACGTTTAGCCATGAAATTACGCCGTTAACAGTACATAACAAAGACGGCGAAAATGTGATTACCCAAGACGAAGGACCGCTCAAGGCACGGATAGATAAAATCCCTCACTTAAAACCGGCCTTTAGTTCAGACGGAACCGTTACGGCCGCCAACTCAAGCTCGATTTCTGATGGCGCAGCAGCACTGGTTTTAATGCGGGCATCACAAGCCGCAAAGCTCGGGATAGAGCCTTTGGCGCGCATTGTAGGATACATGAGCTATGCTCAAGAGCCCGCTTGGTTTACCACGGCGCCCGTTTTTGCGATCCAACGCTTACTTGAGAAAATTAAGTGGCATAAAGATGACGTCGATTTATATGAAATTAATGAGGCCTTTGCGGCCGTCACCATGGTAGCAATGCAAGAGATGGACTTGCCCCATGATAAAGTCAATATTCACGGCGGTGCTTGTGCACTTGGACATCCTATTGGAGCGTCTGGTGCTCGTATTTTAGTTACCTTGCTCAATGCGTTGAAGAAAAATGGCTTAAAGCGGGGTGTTGCGTCTTTGTGCATTGGGGGTGGTGAGGCGACCGCCATGGCAATAGAAATATAATTGTAGGGGTAGGCCCCCGTGCCTACCCGACAAACTTGCGGGCAACCACGGGGGGATTGCCCCTACAACAGCCGTCACTACAGGCTGTTAATTAATAATTGAGAGGTACTATGTCCGAACTCACAACTAAGCTTAACCCACGGTCCCAAGACTTCCAAGACAATGCCGCAGCCATACAAACCATGGTCGATGATCTAAGAACCATCGTTGCGGAAATCAGTCTAGGTGGAGGCGATAAAGCGCGGGAGCGGCACCTAAACCACGGAAAATTATTGCCTCGAGCACGTATTGAAAAATTACTCGACCCTCACACCCCCTTCCTCGAACTATCCCAGTTAGCGGCCTATCGTGTTTATGATGAATCCGTTGCCGCTGCAGGCATTATCACAGGCATAGGCTTGATATCCGGTCAACTCTGTATGATTATTGTGAATGATGCCACCGTCAAAGGCGGCACCTATTATCCTCTCACGGTTAAAAAACATTTACGTGCACAAGAAATTGCCGAAAAAAATCATCTCCCCTGCGTCTATTTAGTGGATTCAGGCGGCGCCTATTTACCCATGCAAGATGAAGTATTCCCGGATAAAGATGATTTTGGCCGCATTTTTTATAATCAAGCTAAAATGTCCTCAAAGGGTATCCCCCAAATTGCCGCTGTCATGGGCTCGTGCACGGCAGGCGGTGCATATGTTCCCGCCATGGCAGATGAATCCATCATGGTTAAAGAACAGGCGACCATTTTTCTTGCTGGGCCACCTCTCGTTAAAGCCGCCACGGGTGAAGTGGTCTCAGCTGAAGCCTTAGGAGGTGCTGATGTACACTGCCGTTTATCCGGCGTTGCCGACTATTATGCCGAGGATGATGCCCATGCGCTCGCTATTGCCCGCCGCAGCATAGCCAATTTGAATCGTGCCCATGTCAATTTACGTGCCCTAGAAACTGCCCCGCCCCCGAAAATGAGTCCCGATGAAATCTATGGTGTTATCCCAAGAGATACCCATAAACTCTTTGATATGAAAGAAATTATTGGCCGCATTGTCGACGGCTCACTCTTTGATGAGTTTAAACCGCTCTATGGCACAACATTGATTTGTGGTTTTGCCCATTTATATGGCCACCCCGTCGGCATTCTTGCCAATAACGGCATTTTATTTTCTGAATCGGCATTGAAAGCAACTCATTTTATTGAGCTGTGTGGCCAACGTAATATTCCGCTGATATTTTTACAAAATATTACAGGCTTCATGGTTGGCAGCAAACACGAACATGCTGGTATTGCCAAGCACGGTGCCAAAATGGTTACCGCCGTCAGTTGTGTTAACGTTCCCAAATTGACGGTGATCGTAGGTGGAAGTTTTGGTGCAGGCAATTATGGCATGTGTGGCAGAGCGTATGATCCCAATTTTTTATGGATGTGGCCTAACGCCCGCATTTCTGTCATGGGGGGTGAGCAAGCGGCCAGTGTGTTAGCACAAGTCGCACGCGACAAAAAATTGAAAACCGCCGGTGCGTCTTGGACGAAAGAAGAAGAAAATGCGCTAAAAGACCCAATACGTGCGCAATATGAAGAGCAAGGACATCCTTATTATGCGAGTGCTCGACTATGGGATGACGGCGTGATCGATCCTAAAGACACTCGGCAGGTTTTAGGGTTGGGTTTATATGCCGCGTTGAATGCGCCAGTGAAACCGACCCAGTATGGGGTGTTTCGGATGTAATGAAGGCTGTTGTAGGGGCAATCCCCCCGTGGTTGCCCTTGGAATCACCGGGCAGGCACGGGGGCCTGCCCCTACACGAATCAGCAACGACAAAAAGGAATCTTAGTAATCAATGAAATTTGAACACATTACGCTCGACATAAACAAGGCCATTGCCACAGTGCATTTAAATCGCCCAGAGATTCACAATGCCTTTGATGAACGCACTATCACAGAATTAATCGAGGCATTAACCCTCATAGAGGAAAATAGCAACGTTCGACTCATGCTTTTAAAAGCCCAAGGGAAAAGCTTTTCAGCCGGCGCCGATTTGAATTGGATGCAACGCATGGTTCAGTACGATTATAAACAAAATCTCGATGATGCTAAACAGCTTGCACTATTAATGCATCGACTTCACCACTTGCAAAAACCAAGTATAGCCGTTGTCCAAGGTGCCGCATTTGGCGGTGGCGTTGGCTTAATCAGTTGTTGCGATATTGCCCTCGCCACGGATAGCGCCCTTTTTTGCCTCTCCGAGACGCGTTTAGGCCTGATTCCTTCTGTCATTAGTCCTTATGTTATAAGCGCCGTGGGCGAACGCACTGCTCGCCGCTACTACCTAACCGCTGAGCGTTTTGACGCGATTGAGGCTCAACGCATCGGCTTAGTGCATGCCATTTGCCCAGTCGATGAACTTGAAAAAACCACCGATTATTTTGCAGCGCAATTATTACAAAATAGCCCCGCTGCCTTAACCGCAGCAAAGCATTTAATCAGCGCAACGAGCCGCGGTCATATCGATAAAGCCATGATGGACGATACCGCACATCGCATTGCTGCCATACGTATATCCAAAGAAGGCCAAGAAGGACTACGTGCATTTTTGGAAAAACGCAAACCCTCCTGGAGTTCTTGATATGTTTGATACGCTTCTCATTGCAAACCGAGGCGAAATTGCTTGCCGCATTATTCGCACGGCCCACCGCATGGGTCTACGTTGCATCGCGGTTTATTCGGAGGTTGATGCACATGCAGCCCATGTCAAGATGGCTGATGAAGCCTATTGCATAGGCGCCGCACCTGCCCGAGAAAGCTATCTCAACGGTGAAAAAATCCTCGAGGCTGCGAAAAAAGCTGGTGCACAAGCCATTCATCCTGGCTATGGTTTTTTGTCTGAAAACACGGTATTTGCGGCCATGTGCGAAAAGGCTGGCATCGCTTTTATTGGCCCACCCGCTTCGGCTATTTTAGCGATGGGTAGCAAAAGTAATGCCAAACATTTAATGGCGCAAGCGGGCGTTCCACTCATTCCGGGTTATTACGGTGAAGATCAATCGGTCGAGGCATTTACAAAAGCCGCGCTTGAGATC
>JAIELR010000137.1 GCA_019752835.1 Gammaproteobacteria bacterium
ACACAAGTAAGTTTACCTGCTTCATTGACTTCAGGCTGGCCTCCAATCCACTCCACTTTCTCCTCAGGCCTTTGGTCTTCTGATAATGGATCTGGAAATAAAGAAGAAGAAAACATTTTCAGAAAATTTCAGATTTCAAAATTTTATCAAATTAAATTATTTTTTTAGTTAATTAAGATACAGGGAAGTTGTTGTTTGACGGGTGGTCAATAACACAAGATTTTTAATTGAGCAATAGGAAAATTATGAAGATAAAAATCATATTCGTTAATTTTTACACACTCACTCCACTCCTAGCGATACAACGGTAGAAGATGGAGTAGCGCTCTCATTATCAATCCTAGGTTTGCCATAATATAAAATTGAATTTTTACCGGAAAGACGCATATTCAATGTATCTGCAGCACTAACAAATATTTTATTGTTACCTACAGCGATGATAGTCACATTTTCGGCAATTAACTCTTTTGCGTCAATGGCCGTATTACCAGTCACTTTAATCGTTAAGTTTTTTACTGCGCCGGTTAAATGTATGTCATTGTTACCATAAACATTTAATATTATAGACTCTTCATCATTTAAATTGAGATGGACCATAGAATTACCCTTTAAATTAAGCCGGGTGTTTTTTATCTCTCCTTGCAAGTAGGCGTTGCTATTACCATTCAGGCTAAATGTTAACTGAGGCGTATTAAGGTTCGTGGCAATTATCGTTGATTTGCCAAAAACACTAATGCTATTAAGCGAATTTGTTGTGACCGTGGCCTTAATCGGGTAATTATAGGTACCCAAACCGCTTTCATTTTTATTAATATCTATCATGTTTTTTTTGATTGAAACAATCATCTTGTTAAGTTCATTTTTTGAACCAGTAATAGAAGGGGTATTTTGATTGTTTTGATTCAGCATTATATTGAAATTGCCATAAATACGTAAAGATGAAAAATCAGGTAACATAATTTCGTTGCTTGATTTATTAATGATTAATTTTTGATAATCGTTTTTTGAAAAAAACATTCTGTCATTAAAGTTCACTCTGTAAAAAGCTGAAACTATTAGTATAATTAAAAAAAGGCTGACGGTTGAAAAAATAAAGACTCGGTTGCTAGTTTTCATTACATTTTTCCCTCTGGTTATACAATTGTTGAATTTCGCTAAAGTTAATACCTAATAAATCCATTGATTTGAATACTTGTGGCAAATGCACCACTAAGAATTCTTTTTTCTTGAATTCAATTATATGTGAAATCGCCGTTTCCGTGACAAAATAGCCTATTCCACGCTGCATGGTTATAATTTGAAGGTTTTCTAAAAACGCATAAGCCCTGACTATAGTATTTGGGTTTACTTGTAAGTTGATAGCCAATTCCCTTACCGATAAAATTTTTTCACTTACTCGCCATTTCTTCAGTAGAATTTGTTCACAAACAAAATCAACTATTTGCAAATATATTGCTTTTGTGGGTTGAAAATCCATCTTATTTCAACTCATATTCAGTTAATTTCAAATAAGCAACCATTAAGCTAATTACAGCTAAAACGCTCAATATGGCTATGTAAATGTTATGGCTTGATATCCATAAATTTAATGAATTTAAATAAAAATTTCTGGTAAATATGGTGAGTAATAACATATAACAACCAGCAGCAAGGGCCGTTTTAATCAATGCGTGTTTCTTAAAGTAAATAGCACCCAAAAATACAAATGCTTGATAGAGTACATAGTAAAATATAACGTGCCATAAATTTGGCTGAAAAATGTTTAACCACGTTGTATTTCGCTGAAATATTAATATATTGACGACAGAGCCTAATAATGAAAGCAGGTAATAAGCTGTGAGCGAAATTAGAGCGTAGCCTATAGAGCTTAATAACCACTTGCTTAAAAATCGCTCGAAATTCGAGCATGGAAGCATTAAATAGGGAATAGCTTTTCGTGAATTATGCAAGTCTTTAAAAATCAATCCGGTGATAATAAATCCACCAAAAAACAAGCTAATATAATAAGCAATAAAATTATTAGTTATATCAAAGGGTAATATAATGCAAAAAATAGCTATTGTGATACTTGCAATGAATATTAAACGCCGATTTAACATTATGTCGTTCAATATTAATCCATATAGTCGTTTTAAACTTACGTTCATTTTTCGCTCCCGAATATATGTTGAATTTTGTTTTTATTGAGTAAGACAGCGTTAAACAAAACCTCTAAATCAATGGGAGTATCTTGTTCATTACTGTTTTCCATAATGCTAACGTAACCGCCTAACCGTTTCTCATAATACAGTGAGCTATAACGATTGGGTTCTTCTTGTACATACGAAAACGATAGCTTTGAATTTATATTGGCTAAGGTTTCATGTAAAATGATGTTGCCTTCATCTAAAATAATAATAGAATCAATAATGTTTTCGACATCATGAACTTGATGTGTCGAAATAATGATAAGTTTATCATCCGTGGTGGTTTCAACCAGTAATTTTCTAAACTCAGCTTTACTAGGAATATCTAAACCATTTGTTGGTTCATCAAGAATCATAATGGTGCAATTGGTGGCAAAACCAAAGGCCAATAAAAATTTTTTCTTCTGCCCATGAGAAAGAGTGGTTAATAATTTATTTTTTTCTAACCCAAATTCATTGATATACTTATCCAATAATAAGTAATCAAATTTAGGATAAAATTTAGCATAACAATTAATATACTCAACGACAGTTAGTGCTGGTAAATAAATATCTTCAGGTAAAAAATAAATTTCTTCTAAAAACTGAGGCTTTCGCTGTTTGGGAACATAATTGAGTACTGAACAATCGCCCTGCTGGGGAAAAATTAAACCAGAAATTATTTTTAATAAAGTAGTTTTACCTGCGCCATTTTTACCTAGTAAGCCACAAATGCCGCCACTTTCTACTAACAAATCAAGATTACTGAATAATTTTTCTTGATTCTTATATCCAAAATTAAGTTGATTTATTTTTAACATCGAATCCTCGCTTTAGTGTTGTAGTTAACTAGCACACTGATTGTATATTGCTTGTTGCAATCTGTCAACCCTATGTATCTTCAGTGTAGAGAACAAGTAAACTGTCCGCATGAATAGCAAATGAACTGTCCGGATTATCATATACCTATTGTATCTTCAGGTGCGATGGCTATAGTGTCTCAGATCCCTGTTTCACTACATCTTGCCCCAACTTGGGATGCGCACGTTTTTTTATCCAAAAACTGAAGAAATTCAGTACAGTAGGATTGTACTGAGTACCTAAACTGAGTTACCATAATGAAGCGATAGCCGCCACTCCTAATCGAAGAAGAGCAACGTTGGCGACTTTTTTATATAATTAAAATCATACAATAAATTACCATTTAATTTTATTAGCATTGAATCGATTTGTTAACTGATCGTGATTTGATTATCACTTTATCTAACTCTTATTGTGTGAACTATACCGGAGTAGCTAAGCTATGAGCTATTATTATGTGCTAGAAGGGAAAATAGCTCGTTTTTCGTTGGATAATGCAAATTTTGTCCCTCCAACAGGGTTTTGTACCGACATGATCTCTTCATGCTGCGTCATCGTCTTAATATCGTCAGACAATATGCAATATGCAATGATTCACGCTGACTCATCATTTCGAGATACGCTATGGATTCAAGAACAAATAAATTGGGTAGGAAAAGAATGCAAAAAATTTGTTTTCTTACGCAATAATGAATATTCCTTTGATGATCGTCAAATAACGAAGGCGTCCTTGCGACTTCTAAACCAACTTCTAGGGCCTGAAATAGATAATGACTGGTTAATACAGGCTATTCCTGCAAA
Source organism: Gammaproteobacteria bacterium (assembly GCA_019752835.1). The sequence goes on from JAIELR010000137.1 coordinate 3,828, forward strand.
TCATGAGGTTGTTTTTATAAAAACTGGCGAAAATCCTGCTACAACAAAAATACTCAATGAAGCCGTTGAATATCACCCGGTGTCTCCTCGTTTATTTGCTCAGCATCAACTTTCTATTTTATTTAAGCGATATCAATTCGGGTTATTTGACAATAGCCATAACGATCCTATATTCCTTTCTCCTTTACTTTATGATAGCGGTTGGCAAATCTATGAAAATTGTGTAATTTCTTCACGAGTAGAGCAAAATATGCACTATTTTGGGCTCGGTATTGAAGATATTGGATGTTATGATATATATAAAATCGTAAGTGATCCCTTAAAGCAACCTAAATTTAGTACTAATATTAACATTATCGCAATATGCTCTGCGATGCTTGGGCTTTATACGTATTTAATAAAACGGTCATCAAACGAGAGACTGGAGTTTCAATCATTTATTGCACATCATGTGAACAAGCTTCAAAAACAGAACCGCAATATTTTTGGTTCAAATAATGCAAATATTTTTATTGTAGCGACCAAAGCACTTACTGCTTGTAAAAATAAAACAGACTTACAGATGTCCCAAGAAAAAATTGGAAAATATTTAGGGAGCAAGCTCGATCAACAAACCGGTCTTCAAATGATAACGGTTTTAGCTACTTTTATTGATCTTATGATGCTCGTGGTTGCGCCAGGTGCAATGGGCTTTGAGTTGCCGGAAAAACAGCAGGAGTTTGCGCTTGGGAATGACGCTTTAGCAAGCTACAATACATGTTAATACATTGATTTAATTGAAAATGCGGAGAATAGGCCCGTTAATCTCCGCATGATTTGCGGAGAGTACTGGTCTTTGCGGAGATTAACGGCTATAATCTCCGCAAAGAGGTGAGAGTAATGAAATATATACACGAACATTCAAACTGGCCAGATTTATATTGGGATAATGAAAAATTAGCTGTTCAGCTAGCATTAGTCCGCCATCAACAGGGGTTTTTGTTAGGTCGAATGAGTGCCTTTGGATTTGAGCTTCGAACAGAGGCAAATCTTGAAGTTCTGACTACAGATGTTATTAAATCAAGTGAGATTGAAGGCGAAAGACTTCAAGAAGAGCAAGTTCGCTCTTCAATAGCTCGTAACTTGGGCATCGATCTAGGAGGATTACCTCCTGCCAATAGACATGTTGATGGCGTAGTAGAAATGATGTTGGATGCGACACAGAGATACGAGCAGGCTCTCAGTGAAGAGCGTTTATTTGCTTGGCATAGCGCTTTATTTCCAAGCACCTACAGTGTACTACGCAAAATTACCGTGGGTACATGGCGAACGCCTCAAGCTGGTCCCATGCAAGTAGTATCGGGACCTATGGGTAGGGAGCGCATTCATTTTGAAGCGCCCGCAGCCGAGCGTCTAGAATATGAAATGAGGGTCTTTTTAGATTGGTTTAATCATGCTGAAAAAATCGATCCTTTTTTAAAAGCCGGTGTTGCTCATTTTTGGTTTGTTACTATACATCCATTTGACGATGGCAATGGACGCATTGCTCGAGCACTTGCTGATATGTGTTTGGCAAGAGCGGATGGTATACCAGAGCGATTTTATAGTATGTCCTCGAGTATTCTGCGAGCACGTAAAAGTTATTATGATGTACTTGAAACTACTCAAAAAGGTGATCTTGATATTACCCCTTGGTTAGAATGGTTTCTCGATTGCCTGAGTCAATCAATAGAAAATGCTGACGAAATACTTAATACGGTTCTATATAAAGCCCATGTTTGGGAAAAACTAAAAAATCACGCAATTAATGAGCGTCAACGTAAGGTAATAAATGATTTATTAGGTAATTTTCGTGGGAATCTGACTACCAGTAAAT
>JAIELR010000129.1 GCA_019752835.1 Gammaproteobacteria bacterium
TCATATCTATTTGTGGGATTATCGAGTAAGGTGTTGCCTCTATATTGAGCATTTAAAGCGCTTTAATACGGGCTACACTGTTTAAAAAATACCAGGGGATTCCTCCTCAGATACGGGCTACGATTTCGAGTCTACACCAACACCAATTCAGGCTGCGCATAGCAAATAGGAACCTCGACTTCTTTCTTGTAAGTCACGTATTCCCAAGCCGTTTTATCCGCCATAATAGCGTGAAGCAGACGGTTATTCATGGCATGGCCTGACTTATAGCCTTCAAAAGCCCCTATTAAAGGCGATCCTAACATCGATAAATCACCGACTGCATCAAGCATTTTATGACGAACTAACTCATCTTGGTAACGTAAACCACCTTCATTCATAATACGATATTCATCGATCATAATGGCATTATCGAGACTGCCGCCTAAAGCCAAATTACGGGAACGTAACCATTCATATTCTGCTTTGAAGCCAAAGGTTCGAGCACGACTCACTTCTTTAACAAAAGAAGTTGAGGATAAATCCATCGATAAGGACTGCGGACCATTAAACAACGGGTGATCGAATTCAATGGTAAAATCCATTTTAAATCCGTGATAAGGCAAAAATTTGGCATATTTATACTGGGCGGTATCTGGCTGCCCATCTTCAACCATGATCGGTTTTAAAATACGAATAAATTTCTTATTGGCTTGCTGAGTACTAATACCCACGGACTGAATCAAAAAAACAAATGGCGCAGCACTACCATCCATAATCGGTATTTCAGCCGCATCAACATCAATAAAAAGATTGTCTATTCCCAACGCAGCAATTGCAGACAACAAATGCTCAACGGTAGCAACACGAACACTGCCTACCCCTATCGTCGTTGCCAATAAAGTATCCACGACAAACTCAGCACGCGCGGGGATCTCTATAACTGGCTTCACATCAATACGTCGAAAAACGATGCCAGTGTTGACTGGCGCAGGATAAAGCGAGAGTGTCACTTTTTGCCCTGAATGAAGGCCAATACCTGTTGTCGAAATGCTTTGCTTGATAGTACGCTGCTTTGGCATCCAATATATCCTCATGAACCATGTTGAAAATGGCACCATTCTAACACACATAAATCCGTATACAAAGTACTTGCCTGAAACAACGCTTAATGATAGTCTTCGGTCTCAATGGTGACCTAATTGGTACACTCGCAATGCGACAAGATGAACCCCGCCAGGTCTGGAAAGAAGCAACGGTAATTTTGAATACATGTGCCGGGTTGTGGCTATTTAGGTTGCCACCAACATTTTAAAATGTAGCCTGGATGGAGCGCAGCGGAATCCGGGGAATGTATCCTGATGGAGCTTCCCTTCCCGGATTCCGCTGCGCTCCATCCAGGCTACGAGACATCCAAGATACATTAAGTTCCTTTACGAAGGGGGCTTGTAGGATACATTTCCCCGGATTCCGCTGCGCTCCATCCAGGCTACGGGACATCCGAGATACATTAAGTTCCTTTACGAGTAGTATATGACCCATCAAGTTCTAGCCCGTAAATGGCGCCCCCAAACCTTTGCCGATGTTTCAGGGCAAACACATGTTGTCCGCGCCCTATCTAATGCACTGGCACAACACCGTCTTCATCATGCCTATTTGTTAACCGGAACACGTGGCGTAGGAAAAACCAGTTTAGCTCGAATCTTAGCCAAATGCCTGAACTGTGAAAAAGGCATTAGTAACACACCCTGCTTAACCTGCAGCCATTGTCAGGCGATTGAGCAGAATCAATTTATCGACCTTATTGAAATCGATGCTGCTTCGCGGACCCGCGTTGAAGATACCCGAGAATTATTAGATAACGTGCAATATATGCCGACGATAGGCCGCTATAAAGTCTATTTGATCGACGAAGTTCATATGTTATCTAATCATAGTTTTAATGCATTACTAAAAACACTGGAAGAGCCTCCCGCTCACGTTATTTTTATTTTGGCAACCACAGATCCCGAACGCCTTCCCGTCACCGTACGCTCACGCTGCTTACACTTTCAGTTAAAAGCAATGTCCCCAGAACAAATCACGCAACGCCTGGCCGTTATTTTAGAGGCAGAGCAACTTAAATATACGACTGCAGCACTCGCCGCTATTGCACACGCAGCTCAAGGCAGCATGCGGGATGCATTATCCTTGCTTGATCAAGTCATTGCATTGGGTCAAGGCGACGTCACGGAGCAGGCTGCTTTTGATTTACTCGGCGGCATAAACACCGAAGGTATCCTAGCCTTACTGCGCTCTCTTACGAATAATGAAGGTAAAGCTCTGCTTGAAACGAGTCAACGCTGGTTAAGTGAAGGCGTTGATTTTCAACTTGCACTGGATGCTATTATTGATAATTTACATCAAATTAGCCTACTGCAAGTCATACCTGATGCCAATGAATTTGATAGTTGTCATGCTATGCGCCAAGCCTTGGCATCCGATCTTCAGAAAGAACAGGTTCAACTTTACTATCAAATCGCCCTTTATGGGAAACGCGATCTGGCCTATGCTCCAACGCCTCGACTCGGTTTTGAAATGACCCTATTGCGTATGTTGGCTTTCTCACCGGCCAAATCGATTGATGCACCTAAAATAATAGCTAATTTAAATTTAGAAAGTCCTCCCGTTCAAATTGCTAGCGCCACTATTCCCGCTATCATTGCAGCACCAGAAGAACCGCCTTCAACCGCTCCTATTTTGTCGAGCCAAGAACCATCAACCATAGTGTCAGTGAACCCGATTGATACGCCAAGCACTATTAGACCTCTTATTGATTGGCCAGTCCTTATCACCCAACTCCAACTCAAGGGCCCCTCGAAACTGCTTGCCGAATCATGCGTATTGAAGCAGTACGATAATGAAACAGGCATCATACTCGAGCTCGATCCTAAACAACAGCCCATGTTAACTCAGTTAAGTCAAGAAAAATTAACGCAAGCAATCAGCATCTATTTTGCTAAATCTATTTGTGTTAAAATCGAAATTGGTCGATCTGGTCTAGCAAGCCCCGCTAATCTCGTGCAACAGCGAGAAGCTGCTGCGCTTCATCAGGCAGAACAAAGCCTATTAAATGACCCTGGTTTACAGTCGCTGCTGCATCGATTTGATGCAGCTATCGAACCTGGCTCAATTCAACCGAAAATTTATGAGGAAACAAGCAAATGAAACCAAATTTCAATCAAATTATGAAACAGGCGCAACAATTGCAATCCAAGTTAGAACAAGCTCAGCTTGATATTAAAGCGCTCATGGTTGAGGGCGTTGCAGGTGCGGGCCTTGTGCGCATTAAAATGGATGGTGTCCATCGCATTCACGCAGTCAAGATCAATGAAGATTTAATGAAAGATGAGCGTGAAGTGTTAGAAGATTTAGTTGCAGCTGCCTATAATGATGCTGCACGTAAGATAGAAGAAATGACCAAGAAAATCATGGAAGATGTGGCTGGCGGTGCTGGCGGCGCGGGTGGTCTCGCTGGTATGCAAGGAATGCTTGGCGCATAATTATGACGCCTCTGCTTCAACAATTGGTCCAATCACTGCGCTGTATGCCAGGGATTGGGCCAAAATCCGCCCAACGAATCGCTTTTCATTTGTTGCGACATAGAGATGATGCAAGAATATTAGCTGACTCATTGCACGAAGCGATGGATAAAATTGCTTATTGTGCCTCTTGCCGCACTTTTTCAGAAACAGATCTGTGTGTTTTCTGCGCGAGCGATCGCCGGGACAAAAGCATTATGTGTATCGTCGAATCCCCCGCTGACCAATATGCCATTGAACAAACAGCTTATCGAGGCATGTACTTTGTTCTACACGGTCGCCTTTCTCCACTCGATGGAATCGGTCCCGATGAAATTGGCATGACTCATTTACGTGAGCGCTTGAGCGCAGAGCTAGAGTTACGTGAAATTATTATTGCGACGAATCCAACCCTCGAAGGTGAGGCTACCGCTTACTATATCGCTCAGCTGGCAAAACAGTCCCAAATTGCCTGTACTCGCATTGCTCATGGGGTCCCTTTAGGCGGTGAGCTCGAGTCTATAGACACCGGTACACTTACTCATGCATTTGCGGGTAGAGGTATTATTGCTGGATAAGTAATTTTTTTGCTATCTTGAGAAATTTCAGGTACATTACGCGCAGTCAAGAAAAATTATTGAGGATGTTATGGCTAAAGAAGATCATATTGAGATGCCCGGCGTGGTTATTGAAACACTTCCTAATACTATGTTTCGCGTTAAGCTGGAAAATGGCCATCTAATTATTGCCCATATCTCTGGTAAAATGAGAAAAAATTATATTCGTATTTTAACGGGTGATAAAGTAACTGTACAAATGACACCGTATGATTTGAGTAAAGGCAGAATTGTGTTTCGAGATAAAGAATAGTTGTAGCCCGGATGAAGCGCAGCGCAATCCGGGAATGAGTATCCTGCAAGATCTCTTCCCCCCCCCCGGATTGCGCTACGCTTCATCCGGGCTACGATACCTCTGCGGTCTTAAATCTCAACCATCTCAAAATCATCCTTAGTCGCGCCACACTCAGGACAACGCCAATTAGGCGACAAATCATCCCAAAGTGTACCGGCTGGAATACCCTCTTCAGGCCAACCTGCAACTTCATCATAAATCAAGCCACATAATAAACACATATATTTTTTCATTTATTTTATTCCCATGCAGTAAAAAATTTTATATATTCTAACATTATTTTAACGAGGTAGCTAGCGCTTTGGTTTAATATACAAGCTTCCTACCACTGATAATGTCAAAACTATCCCCACAAACAGAAGCGCAATACTAATTGGTATTGGGTAAATATCCACGATCAACATTTTTAACCCAATAAAGGCTAAAATAACAGCCAAACCATATTTTAACAAATGAAACCGATCTGCCATATTTGACAATAAAAAGAATAACGCACGCAACCCCAATATTGCAAAAATATTAGATGTCCACACAATAAAAGGATCACTGGTCACGGCAAAAACCGCCGGCACACTATCAACTGCAAAGATTAAATCTGACACCTCTATTAAAACAAGCACTAAAAATAAAGGTGTAAAAATCCATTTTCCTTCTTGAAAAACAATAAATTTTTCTTTTACAAACTCTTTGGTAAGTGGCAAATGTTTTTTTAACCAATTTAAAAGATAATTATCATTAAGATCCGCTTCTTTATTTGCAAAAACAAGCATTTTAATACCTGTAAAAACAAGGAAAATACCAAAAAAATATAAAATCCAATGAAACTCTCTTAATAGCCAAGAGCCAAATAAAATCACGATAGTTCTAAGAACAATAGCTCCTAAAACACCGAAAACTAAAACACGTCGCTGATATTCAACTGGAACTGCAAAAAAATTGAATATCATTAAAAAAATGAACATATTGTCAACAGAGAGTGACTTTTCTAGCAAATAACCCGTAAAAAACTCCAAGGAACGTGCATCGGCAATAGCAGTACCCGCTGTATCGTGTAAATACACCCAAAGCAGCATATTAAAACTGAGCGCTAATACTATCCAGAGGGAAGACCAGGCAAGCGCCTCTCTTGTACTCACGCGATGCGCACGACCTGCCCCAAACGCATAAAGGTCCAATCCAAGCATAAACAAAATAAATGCTAGA
>JAIELR010000248.1 GCA_019752835.1 Gammaproteobacteria bacterium
GTAGAGCCGGCCCAATGGATTGTGGGGGTTGCAAAGCAGGTGAACCTTAATGCCCGATCGATAGGCGTTTTCAATTTGCGAAAAATCTAGGTGCCATCCTTTTTCGTCTTGCTCAACTAAACGCGATAATTCAAAACCCGCATTTTCTTTATCGATGGAAAACAATTGACTCTCTAGATAGACGTCGTTATAAAGGTAGTTATTTTTTCTGTGAGTCAGATAACGAAATACTTGATGGCAGAAAAACTGAAATTTTTTATATTAATAAAAATGCAGAGTGTGAAACAGTATCGATAGTAGATATGGAGTTAGTGCGCCAGAAAATTAATAAATTAAATTATGATGAGTTTGGTAAGGCAACTTTAGAGCCTCATCATGTGGAAGCCTTTTTTATCAAAAACGGTGGACATCGACCTGATGACGGTTTTGATTTATGGATTTCGAGACTTTTGGAATCAACTCAATCTGAAATAGAAGAACAGTTAAATTATTCAGTAAAAAATGGGTTTCTTCTGCAAATTAGTAATGAAAAAGATTTAAGAAAATACAATATAGGCAATATGACTGAACCATCGGAATGGGATGTACGCTATCGACGCAATAAAAGTGCGCTTATTGACGAAAATGAGGAAGTAATTAATCCAACGGATGATGAGCTGCGTATGTTATTTCAGTGCTATGTCTACTATATTACAAATTTTAATAAAAAATTTTTAGACTCTATAGAGCAAATTATCAAAAAAAGCCAACAAGGCGATAAAAGTTTTTTAATTGAGTTTATTGAAAATTGTGAGTACGAAAAGATTTTTCTAGAGAAATTAATTGAGACTCAAGGGAAACGATTTAATGAATGGAAATATGAATATGTGATAACAGAGGAAATACGTGTAGAAAGCTATCTCGAATGGCTGACTCGCCCTATTTTACTTGATGTGATAAATAATGAACCAGAAAGCGAATTGGCTAAAGCTATCCCAGGTGTTTATCGTGCGATTTTAAAAGCCAAAACTATTGATGACTTGAGCCCTTTTGTAAATCAAGTTGATCGAAAAACATTAAAGTTAATATCAAAAATTCATAAGCTTGATGAAAATGGCGATGATTATCGTTTATTGAGTGATTTTTTGTGTTTATATTTGCCATCAGAGGCGAACTTGTCAATTTTTAAAAAACAAGATTTAGACTACCATTTGGAGAAAGCAAAAAAACTTATCTTAAGATATGTAGCACGTCAACATATACCAATGTTGAATATTAATACACAACTTTACAATTATCCGGATACATTAAAAAACCTGTGTATTCGTAGTAAGGAAATTCGTAGTAAAGAAGCTTATGGAATAATTTATACCCTCCTATTATTAGGTGCGAATTTTACTCTCTTGCTGGATAAGTTGACGCATGTTCCGCCAATGATACAATCAATTAATAGTTTATCTAAATTTTCTGAATTTTGGGTGCGCGCTTTTACAGAGCATAAGTCGCCAAATGAGTTAAATGCTCTGGCCGAATGGTGGTTTAATGTGATTAAGCAAGCCGGCCAGAAATCATCATTTACGAATGATATTGAAGCACGTTCATTTATTCTAGATTGTGAACGCGAAGTGAATTTGTTGGGCTCGCTAATTTTAAATGAAAATCAATTATTGCATACGATGGCTAAAAGCGAGCAGCATCGCCAAAATATGAAAATATTTTTGAATGAGCTCACTCAATTTTATATTCGATTCCAATCGGAATTGAGTAAAGCAAAAGCATTTAATGATGATAGTGAGTTGCTCAAGTGTTTAATGAATATTATGAATTATTCGAAACATGTGAATAATTATTCTTTTGTTCCAAAAGAAATTAGAAAACAGTTAAATAAATTTTCGAATGTATATAAACATTATCGAAATAGTGAGTCGATAGTCGATAACAGTATACGTATTTTATGTGAAAATAGTGAATTTTTAAAAAATTATTCCCAACCTGGTATGGATGACATCGCATCGCAAGGAAAAGCAATTTGGATTGCCATAAACGTGATAAAAGAATTAGATATAAGATTATACAATCAAGAGGAATTAATAAGAAAAACAGTTGAGGGAATGAATCAAAAAATTGAGGAACAAGGTAATAAAATTGAAGATCAAGCAACAAAAATCCACGATCAAGGCAAGCAAATTGATATACTAATGAAAGCTGAGAAAGAGCGTCAAGATGCACAAAAAATGGCTGACTTAGAACATCAGCAAGAAATTGAACGAACAGCTGCGCGAGATGCGGCATATGCAACACAAATGCAACAAATGCATACGTTAGCGGCTGCAGTACAAAAAATGCTTTTGGAGCAAAGGACAATCTCAAGTCAACAATCTGGACAGGAGGTAAATGAGTTAGTATTGGGGGATAGATTAAATAATTTCACTACCTTCAATCCAGGGAGAGCATATGGTCACTTTGCTATGTCGCCTGAGTTGAGCCCTGAGAATGCAAGTGAAGTCAATATAACGTCTACTGAAAATACTCCTTCTACAGAAGATACTAATTATTATAGTTATTTGTAAAGAGAGACTTTTGTCAGTTATTTCTTGCGCGACTCGATGGATTGACTATTTTTCTGTAGAAAAGCAATCGCCTCTTTAATTAAGCCTATGTTTACTTCAGTAGATAAGGGCGGAAGGGGCGGTTGACTGATAGTATTAAGTTCTCCATCGAGTGCTGCAATTAGGAAGGGCATATGCTTACCAAATGTCCAGAGCTTTCACAAGCTGTCTTTACTTTGGAAACAACCTTTAAAAAATTCTCCCATTTGCTATAACCGAGGAGTTGCTGTAGATCGGCTAACCAAAATTCAACTCCATCCTCTGTTTTCTGCGCATGGGATTCAAAGGTATTGGTTAGGGTATGTACAAGTTCAGCTTTCATGATAAATTTCAATTATTAACATAAGTTTAAATGCATTAAATAGATTTCTGTTTAATGCATAATTTTTTGCAACTATTTTGCGAGTGTAAACAATTAATGTTAAGCTTGCAGCACATTAGGATAATGTGATGTTTCTCTTTCAATCTAACGTATATTGAACAAGGATGTCTCTATGAAAATAAATAAAGTTACCGTCTGGATGGTGGGCGCCATATTATTATTACTCAGCTCACTCGTTCAGGCCGGATCGCCGGTATGGACATTTACACCTGTTCCAAATTATCCTCCGACGGTTTCTGTTTCCCCAGGTGAAACAGCGACAATTAAATACACCATGATGAATCAATCTACAAAAATACATACGCTAGTAATGACACCTATCGCAGGCATTACTCAATCGACTAGCGCAGGAAATTGTAGCAATCCGTTCACATTAACTTACCATCAAACGTGTATTCTCACCTTGCAAGTAGACGGCAGCGCGTTGCCTGGAAACATCATCGGTGGTCCTCAGGTTTGCCAGCAGGGTAATTCTTTACAATGTTATCAACCGAGCGCCGCTGACAGTTTGCATATCACTAAAGTCAGTAGTAGCATCGCGGGCATCTCGGTCAGTCCCTCTACGTTAGCGTTAATGGCCTATAGCGGAACGCCTGGTTATTTAACCATTACGAACAATTCAACCACTATTACCGCAACGAATATACAAGCTACCTTACCGCCCAGTTGGACTGATGTAACAGAAGATGCTGGTCAATGCACTAGTGTTGCGCCCGGGAGTTCATGTCAATTAGCGTTTTTACCGGGTACTACCGTTTATTGTCCAGAAAGTGTTTTAATAAAAGGAAGTAATACTACACAGATATCGGCAACGATTTCTGTTGATTCACCATCGACAACGACACTTTCTGCCAGCGTTTCAACTTTAGCATTGGCCGCAAGCGGGAATGCACGAGAAATTACCATTAGGAATGTTGGAGGTTCGTCCGCTTATAACGTCAGTTATTCCCTATCACCCGCATTACCCAGTGGTAGTACCATTACCCCTGCAAATTGTGGGACAATGGCGACTAGCGCAACATGCGTGTTAACAATTACGCCAGGAGCAACGCCGAGTAATACACCTAGTACTTTGAGCATCCAGGGTGTGAATACGAATGCACTGACATCGGATATATACATACTAGCCTTTGGCAGTATTTATCAAGAGGGTTATGTGTTTAATATTGATGATACAACGGCCATTGATGGCAGTATAGGGGGCACGATTGCGTCTTTAACAGATAATTCGTCAGGAATACAATGGTATAATGGAAGTTTTGTGATAACAGGTGCTTCGAGCCTTACTGATGGTGCAAGTAATACAACGCAAATTATTACGGTTCAAGGCGCTGGAAGTTATGCCGCATCGATTTGCGCGAATTATACCATTGACTCTTCCGGTAATAGTCCTTGTGCTACTGGAACATGCTATACCAGTTGGAATTTGCCTGCTATTTGTCAAATGGGACCTGCATCAAATAGTTCTGGTTGTACGGCGGGTACGCCTAATATGGCAGATAATTTATCTTTGCTTCTTAACTGTTCGGGATCTTCATGTTTATCTGGTTTTTATTGGAGTTCTACGGAGTACTCATCTTCGCCACAAAATTCATCGTGGTTCCAGGTCTTTAGTCCTGGTGGTGCAAGTTTTCAAAATGCGGCCACTAAATCTAATCTATACCAGGTTCGTTGTGTTCGAAATATAACGCCATAATTTATTAAGGATAATAGTATGTATTTTAATCAATATAAACGTAGTACGCTTTTATTAACGTTATTAATGGCATGTTCACAAAATGTTTTTGCGAATGAGACTAGCGGCGGCGTTCAATCACCGACGTCTCTTGCTCAGTTTTTTTCGCAAAATACGACGTCATGGGTTATTACCCTAAGTGGTGGACCTGCGTGGGTAAGTGGTGGGGAGCAACAAACATTTTATTTAGCGCCAGAGATTGAAAAAACGTATACCGCAGATCAACCCGAAAATACGGTTGCTGATGGCGATCTTTTTTTAGGCATACAAAAACCGCTATATAAAAAACTGATAGGGCAATTAGGCTTGGATTTTGGAGCAGCAAGCAGTGCTGATTTATCCGGTGATATTTGGGATGATGCTGATCCAACTTTTGATAATCATAGTTATGATTATCAAGTGAGTCATACCGCCATTGCTTTGAAAGGCAAACTGCTCCTCGATATGAATTTACCTGTTATACCGTGGATTAGCGCGAGTGCCGGTGTGGGGTTTAATCACGCTTATAATTTTACAAATGCACCGACTATTCCCGAGGCGTTGCCTAATCCTGATTTTTCGGATAATACGACTACTGCTTTTACCTATACACTTGCGGTAGGTGTGCAACGATTTCTGACAAAAAACTGGCAGGCAGGAATTAGTTATGAATTTTCAGATTGGGGAGACAGCGAGTTAGGCAAGGCACGAGGACAAACGATGGGGGATGGTTTGTCGTCATCAAATCTTTATTCGAATGCCGTGTTGTTGAATATAACCTATGTGACATAAAGAGCCTGTTTGCTGTAGGTCGCGAGCTAATTGGTGCAATTGTTGGTGCAATGGTGCAATTACTTATCGATCGCGACAATTATGGTCTCTGAGGAATCCCCTGGTATTTTTTAAACAGTGTAGCCCGTATTAAAGCGAGAATAATGCTTAGAACTTACTATTTATTG
>JAIELR010000091.1 GCA_019752835.1 Gammaproteobacteria bacterium
TATTTGCCGTATAAGAAAGCGTAGGCGAGATGTATCGTAGCCCGGATGCAGCACAACGTAATCCGGGAAATGACGTTTAACAAGATTCTATTCTTTGGATTTCGTGATGAGAGATCTTGCAGGATACATTTCCCCGGATTACGTTGTGCTGCATCCGGGCTACGATACATACGAGCTACTTCTCCAACCGACAACTACGCGAAAAAACTCGCAGCATCGCATCACCGTGCTTAAAAAACTCATAAGGCACTTTGCGAATTTCCACGCCGTAATCTGCGTGTTGTAACGCCGCTATCACGGTACCTAAATGCGGCGATATTTCTCCCTTCTTATTTAGCAATGGGTAAATTCGCGCTTCTCCCCCCACACGACAAAGTTCTTTTATGGCTTCAATTTGAAATTCTGGATCATCCGCGCCCATCCCATCAAAAATAAAGTTGGCACATAAAGCCAATGAAAATTGAAAATCATCAAAACTTAAACTAGGCAACGCATCCATTCTATATCGTTGCTCTTCCAAACCCTTTTCAAAATCATGGCAAAAAATAGCGGCTATGTCACGTTGTTGATGCAACAACGTTGAAAAATTAGAAAACTCATCGCCCCAATGAAAGCGTTCAGGGTGGGTTTCTACTTTGTGGGTTAATGCGGAGATTATCTCATCGGCAACACTTTTCATTTTATCAGGCGGCGTTGCATAAAGCGGATCGCAAGAAATCACCTTATACCCTTGGTGAGTCATTTCACTATTGAAGCTCGACAAACCTGCTGCAACATCAAGAATAGGTAAGGCGAGCTCTTCACTGAGCAAATCAAACATTAATACATAATTTTTGAGGGAATGAGACCAGCACGAATGATTATTTACCATGATTTTTTCCCATGTTTGTAGCAATGTTTCGTAGCCCGGATGTATCGTAGCCCGGATGCAGCGCAGCGCAATCCGGGGAAATGTACCCTGCAAGATCTCTCACCCCGGATTGCGCTGCGCTGCATCCGGGCTACAAGAACCGGACTACGATAATTGTAGCTCCGATATTGCAAACTTGTGCTCAGGCGGCACAAATCCGAAATAACTATACGTTTGCCTTGTCGCCATACGGCCACGTGCCGTTCGAATCAAATACCCCTGTTGAATGAGGTAAGGCTCAATGACATCCTCAATCGTACCACGTTCTTCACCAATTGCAGCTGCTAAACTATCAACGCCCACCGGGCCACCATCAAATTTGGCCAATAACGTGGTTAATAAACGGCGATCCATAGTATCTAAACCACTAGCATCCACGGCCAATAAATTAAGCGCCTTATTAGCAAGCTCAGCCGTAATCACCCCTTCTGCTTTGACCTGCGCAAAGTCACGCACGCGCCGCAGCAATCGATTCGCAATACGAGGCGTTCCCCGTGCTCGTTTGGCAATTTCTCTCGCGCCATCGATATCGGTACTCACATTTAAAATCGACGCCGAGCGAGCCACAATGCTAGTCAAGTCAGGCACACTATAAAATTCAAGCCGTTGCGTAATACCAAATCGGTCGCGCAGCGGTGAGGTTAATAAACCTGCGCGAGTCGTTGCACCCACCAGCGTAAAAGGCGGCAATTCGAGTTTAATTGAACGCGCAGCAGGTCCCTCTCCTATCATAATATCTAATTGATAATCTTCCATGGCGGGATATAAAATTTCTTCGACCACAGGGCTTAAACGATGTATTTCATCAATAAAAAGCACATCATTTTGCTCAAGGTTAGTCAAAATAGCCGCTAAATCGCCCGCTTTTTCCAAAACAGGCCCAGAGGTTTGCTTTAAATTAACCCCCATTTCATTGGCAATAATTGCTGCCAAGGTCGTTTTACCCAAGCCCGGCGGTCCAAAAATCAGTACATGATCCAGGGCCTCTGCTCGACCTCGAGCCGCTTGGATAAAAATATCCATTTGCTCCTTAACGGCAGGTTGTCCAATATAATCTTGCAGTCGTTTAGGACGTATAGCTCTGTCTATAAGAGCATCGTCATCTCGGGTTTGAGCACTCAGTAAGCGATCAGCTTCTATCATTACACTGTCTCTTAGGTCGTTGCCAGTAATTTAAGGGCTGCACGAATAATTGTTGCACTGCCAGCATCTGCCGCCAAACCGGTTCGAGCAACAACGCGAGCGGCATCGGGGGCTTTGTAGCCGAGAGCAGTCAGCGCATTAATCGCTTCTTGTATACTACTCTCTACAGCGAATGGGAGCAATGAAGGTGTGCTTGGATGAAGATTAGTACCATTCAAACTCGCGTCATACCAATCACTCAACCGGTCGCGCATTTCAATCACCAAGCGCTCGGCGGTTTTTTTACCGACCCCTGGAATGCGAACTAAGCTCGCAGCATCATTATTTAAGATGGTTTGCACAAACAGGTCCGGCTCGATGCTCGAAAGGATTGCCAGGGCTAGTTTTGGCCCCACGCCATTCACGCGAATTAAACTGCGAAATAATTTTCGTTCTGACGGCATAAAGAAGCCATATAATTGATGGGCATCTTCTCGAATACTGAGGTGGGTGAGTAATTGTACAGTTGCACCAATCTCTGGTAATCGATAAAAAGTGCTCATAGGCGCGGTAATATCATAACCCACGCCGTTCACATCTAGAATTAGTTCTGGGGGTGATTTCTCAAGCAAGATACCGCGTAATTGGCTGATCATTTTTGGAGCTCTCCTGTTCAATCAAGTTTATTCGTAGCCCGGATGAAGCGCAGCGCAATCCGGGCTACTATTTGCATGACACAACGCAATTGCCAACGCATCGGCGGCATCAGCCTGGGGCAAACCACTTAACCCTAATAAAACCCGCACCATATGTTGAACTTGTTCTTTTTCGGCAGCACCATACCCCACCACCGATTGTTTCACCGAGCGTGGGCTATATTCCGCAATAGGAAGCTCTGCAATGGCCAAAGCCGTCAACGCTGCCCCTCTGGCTTGTCCCAATTTTATCGCACTATTGGGATTTTTATGCATAAACACTTGCTCAATGGCCGCGTGTGTTGGTTTATATTGCGCAATAAGCTGCGTAATCCCATTAAAAATCTGTTTCAGTCGCTGTGCATGTGTTACATTTTCAACAGTTAGCGTTCTAATACAGCCACTTGCCAAATAAAAAACCTTCCGATTCCGCAACTCAATGACCCCATAGCCCGTAATTCGCGAGCCTGGGTCTATCCCTAGGATTATGGTCAATCCAATAGTCCTTCATCTATTTGCGCATTGGAATACACATCCTGAACGTCATCAAGATCTTCAAGCATATCAATTAATCGTGTTATTTTTTCAGCGATTTCCTTATCATCAATCTCCACATCAATACTCGCTAACAAGGTAACTTCCGCATGATCGGGTTTGACATTTGCGGCTTCCATCGCCGCTTTAACATCGCTATATTGCTCAACGCTCGTTAATACTGTGATAGAACCATCTTCTTCTGCAATCACATCCTCTGCACCCGCTTCAAGTGCAGCCGCCATGATTTCATCTTCACTTGACCCCGGAGCATATGATAATACTCCTTGTTTTTTAAATAAATAGGCGACTGATCCATCGGTGCCCAAATTACCGCCGCATTTAGTAAACGCGTGACGAACGGCCGAGACAGTACGGTTACGATTATCCGTCATGCAATTGACAATCACAGCAACACCCGCTGCACCATAACCTTCATAGGTCAACTCTTCTACATCAGACCCTTCACTGCTACCAACGCCGCGTTGTATAGCACGTTGAATAGTATCTTTCGTCATATTTTCATTGTAAGCATCATCAATTGCTTTACGCAAACGTGGATTACTGACAGGCTCACCCCCGCCTGTGCGCGCAGCTACGGTAATTTCTCGAATCAATTTCGTAAAAATTTTACCTTTTTTGGCATCCACGACTGCTTTATGCCGTTTGATATTTGCCCATTTACTATGCCCAGCCATGATTCTATTACCTCACTCTAAATAAAAAATACCCTCTGTGTCGGATGTCTCGTAGCCCGTATTAAAGCGGGAATATTGCTTGGCACTTATCATTTATTGATACTGCAAATGGGGTGGTACTAAGAACACTCACGATAAACGCGTAATACGGGGTCGTTGATTTTAAAAACTCGACCCCGTATTACGCGTTTATCGTGAGTATTCACGTTATTACCGTTTTTGCGCCCTCTCACAAATAACGGGCTCTGTGCGCTTTTTCCGCTTTAATACGGGCTACCATTCGTCCCGTTATTTAACCTGAACCTTAATTGACAATTCCCGCAGCTGTTTTGGCTCGATGGTCGTGGGAGCCGATGACATCATACAACTTGCCGATTGGGTTTTAGGAAAAGCGATAACTTCACGAATCGACGCTGATTCTGTCATTAACATCGCAATACGATCAATACCCAACGCGATACCCCCATGCGGTGGGCAACCAAATTTTAACGCTTCTAAGAAAAAGCCAAATTTGTTATTCGCTTCTTCTGCGCTCATGCCCAACAATTCAAATACAGCCTCTTGCAAGGCTTGGGTATGAATACGAATGGAGCCACCCCCTAATTCAAAACCATTCAACACCACGTCATAGGCACGCGAAATGGCCTGGCCAGGATTTGCCCGCAGAGCAGCAGGATCTAAGTTTTGGGGAGAGGTAAATGGATGATGCAAAGGTTGCCAATGCCCATCGTCACCCTCTTCAAACATAGGAAAATCGGTAACCCAAAGAGGTGCCCACTTCGTCTGTAAAAGATTCAAATCGTGTCCCACTTTAATACGTAGTGCACCGATGGATTCATTCACGACTTTCTCTGAACCTGCACCAAAGAAAATAACGTCATCAGTTTGAGCGCCGGTTCGTTGCAATATAGCTTCTAACGTCTCTGCATCAAAAAACTTAATGATGGGCGATTGTAGGCCTTCAAGACCCTTATTGCGATCATTAACCTTGATGTAAGCTAAGCCTTTGGCGCCATAAATCGCAACAAAATTAGCATAATCATCTAACATTTTACGTGAAAAATGTTCACAGCCCTTGGGAATACGTAATGCAACAACACGACCTTTTTTATTTTTTGCAGCATCGGCAAAGACTTTAAAATCAACGTTTTCAACAAGATCAGCAATATCCACCAATTCAAGTGGAATCCGCAAGTCCGGTTTATCACTGGCATAACGACGCATTGCTTCTGCATAGGTCAAACGCGGGAAAGGATCCGCCAATTCAACCTGTAATAATTCACGAAACAAACGCTTCAATAAGGTTTCAATTGTATCTTGAATAAAAGCTTCATCGATAAAAGAAGCCTCAACGTCAAGCTGCGTAAATTCAGGTTGACGATCTATCCGTAAATCTTCATCACGGAAACAACGCACAATTTGATAATAACGATCAAAACCTGACATCATTAACAATTGTTTAAATAATTGTGGCGACTGGGGTAAGGCAAAAAATTTTCCAGGATGGGTGCGACTGGGCACTAAATAATCCCGGGCGCCCTCTGGCGTTGCCTTCATTAAGACAGGCGTTTCGACTTCGATAAACTCACGGTTTGCAAAATGATCACGAATCAGTTGATTTAATTTTGCTCGGAATTGAAAGCGTTGCAGCATCTCGGGCCGACGTAAATGCAAATA
>JAIELR010000188.1 GCA_019752835.1 Gammaproteobacteria bacterium
CCGCTGAAGGCGATACTTGTCGCGAATTTTTTGCTCCTTTTGGCGGACTCGGAGTCCCAAAAGGTCTTGCAAAAAAAACGCGACACTATCAAGGGAGTTAAGAAACAATGCCCTTCCATGACTATATTTTAACGAAATGCAGAGTAAATTCAATATGACCACCGTCCATTATATCACACGTAATATCGCCGCCGAAACTTTGCATTGTTAATTTACAGAATTTAAGTCCAATGCCCGTATTTTGTTGCGATTTGTTTTTATAAGTACAAAAAATATTATTGATTTTATCTGCTGCAACATTGCCTGCTGTATCTTTAATTTTAACTAAATTATGCGTACTTATTTCCTCGGTAGTAATATAAATTTCACCGCGCTTCTGCAAATGAATTTGCCGCAAAGCATTATTAACCAAATTGGCAATTACACGATAGATTAGCACTGGGCTACCCAAAAACTGAAAGTTATGCATCACGTTGAGATGAATTAATTCTTTTTCGTTAGGCATAAAAGGATAGCGGTGCACCACATCTAGTAAACAGAGTTCAATTTCACAAGGTGCGAAATCTTCTTCAGTAAGAGAATCAGTTAAAAGTCGACTAATCGATCTCATTGTTGTATTGATAAACGCATTCATATCATCCATATTCTTTCGTATTTTTGTGTTCAAGGACCGAATTTGAGAAACTAAATCATGCATTTCTGTCATTTGTTGTTTTGCCGGATCAGCCATATCTATATTCGCGCCTAATTTTTGCAAAGCATTATTCATCAAATCGGAGTAAATATGCATGCTAGATAAGGGATTTTTTATATCGTGAGCAATACTGCCAGCCAAAATGACTGTTGACTCACGAAACTCTTTTTCAAGCACGACTTTTTTGTTGGCCTCTCTTTCATTTTGTTGCGCTCTTCGGGTTTTTTTTTCGGCCTGTACTTGCGCAGTAATGTTGAGAGAAAGCCCTATGACACCTATTACTTCTTGATTACTATCTAGTAAAGGATACCTGGAAGTGAAATAATAGTATTTCCTACCTTTTAGTACAACGATATCTCGTATATTAATATTTTTTTTAAACCGTATTACCCTAAAGTCTATTTTTTGTAGTTTAGGTGCTTCATTAGCCCAAGGCAAGTCAAAATCTGTCTTCCCAATAAAGTCAGTTAAAGAGTCCAAACCAGCAAGCTGCAATACCCTCTTATTACAACCTAAATAACGACCGGCTAGATCTTTCCAATAAATATTAATAGGCATAGCCTCAATGATTTGATATAGGTAATTTTGATCCCAACCCATTGAAGTCATGAAAGGTAGAGAATCACATATAGGATGAAACTTCGCTTTTTTAACCATGTATAATGGTGAGAACTCTGTCTCAATTTTTGCTTCATCATTCATCTAGCGTCATTTCCATACTGCAAAGAACATATAGAAGTATACCTCTAATCCTATGAGTTGGTTAAAAAAACATTTAAACATGTCATTTGTTTTAATAACCGGCACCGTCAACCTATTGGGCTAACGAGATAAAATAGTTAAATAAAAAAGAGCGCGCCCTTAAATGCTAGGCGAATTTTGCCTATAAAACAATATCATTTCACGTTTTGGAAGCTTGGCCAATAATCAAGCGCTATTCTTGTACCGCTATGAGCGAAAAAGATTATACGCCGCCCACTATAGCCAATACCTCTGTCGATTTATTACGGTGCATATCTCAGCAAGATACCATTTACCCCCACCTTTTGGCGCTCTTTTTTCAGTTGATTCACAAAACCTTGCCCACACGTTAAACCCCATTCTCGGATACTTTCATAGCTGACTTGGAGCCCCCCGACTGTGCAATAACTCTTCACCATCCCCCTAAGGCGCAGCATATAGCGATAATAGAGCTAAACCGCATGACTCATCAACACGGCCCCGGGTGACGATAGCCTTTATGACGAACTGCAGCTTTCTTCTGGCATCGTCGGCTCCCCCCTTAAATTCCTCAGTTTAGCATATTAACTAAAACAAGTTGACTGTCCTGGTTGGCAGTCCTCCATCATAATAGTTGACAATAGGAGCGGCTCTAAATTAGTAGAAGTTGAACGTTTAAAGGGTGGTAGAGGGGGTTTACCTGATATTTGCGTGGCTGATACAAGAGCGTCTCCTAATTTCACCGCCAATTTTTCAATGAGCTGATCATAAGAAAAATCATCACGGTTAAACAATCGAATAAGTTTTTCAGCATCTTCAATTGCTGAGGTTACTATTTTTTGTAAAATTTTATCGATAGACGCATTATTTTTTTCGCGAATTGCTCCAATGAGATCTGTAATCATATTAGATTTGTTTGAGGGATAACGATGAATATGAAACATCGATGTATCTACTACGGTTTTTATCCAGCTGTCGATAAGCTCAGAATTTGGAAATGTTTTCGATTCAGGCGGCAAGGAGCGAGAGCGTATTTTTTTTGTTGAGCTAGAGCTGAAAAAAGTATCTTTGGAGATAATGACCTTAGAAAGAGTCTTAATTTGAGCCACGAGCGGTATCAATAAAGACTCGGGGAGCGAAATATTTTTATGAGGAATAAGAGACAACGGGTCCTTAAGTATTCGTGGGTAATTGTTAAGTAAGTATTTCATTGCTGGATTCAAATCGGTGGGGTTAACAAGATAGCCGCTCCAAGTAAATATAGCTGCGGATTCTTCTAAAACATAGGAAATAGAATTTAAGCTCTTTGGTAATAATTCCATTATGTAATTACCTATGTCGCTGTTTTCTTTAGCTTGTCTTGCTAATCGGTTTAATCCTGGAGCGGTGGAGTTTTGCACAGCTGATTGAAAAAAAGAATCACTCCAATATAACGCTTGTATATTTCTTAAGTGCAATCGAAAATCATCAGGCTCCAAGCATTGATCCCAATAGGCAATTTCTACGATATTTTCATAGTATTCAAACATGGGTTGATATAATTGTAACCAATCTTTACCTTTTTGCTTACACTCTTCCCGTATTTCAGCTAACCTCTGAGCATTTTCTGCATCATAGTCCATATGATTATATTTTTGCAATGTATCAACTAGGATAATTCGAATTTTTTGAGGATTCAATTTCATAATAGCATTAAAAATCGCAGGGAAATCACCATTATTTCTATGGTACATCAACCCGATACAAATAGGAACAATGAATAATTTGGCTGGGTCGATAAGCTGAAAAGTTGCCGGTTCCAAAAGAATAGCTTGTTTTTTGGGATCTACTTTTGGGGCTTCGATAGTATTTAACATAGCACTTTGACCAGTTTTAAAAATTAAAAACGTTTACCCATTCGATATAACACAGGTTAATGTCTGTTTTATTCCCTATATAAATAGAAGCAGACACTCCACATACAATTCTATTATATATTCAGGTAAAATGCAAAATAAAAAAAATCCTTTCCTTATGACAATCGAAGTCGCACACGACGTGCGGCTCCTCACGCTCGTCGCACGTTGTGTGCGACTTCGGATGAAGAAAATCCATGTTTGGATAATGAGGCTTCTACGCCTGCTTGAAGTTCTTGCATGAGGGTATCATAAGCTACATTATAATCTTCAACAAGGCATTCAGCCATTTGTATAGAAACTGATACGACGTGTTTTAGGACAATGTCCTCAACGTTTTCTATTTTTGCTTGAATTGCATTTATAAGCGTTGGGATACAATCTTGATAGGTTCTCTTATTTTTTTTATTCGCTGCTTCTGCGTTCCAAAGATTAATTTTTAGGGACAAATTCTCTATTGTTATGTCTATCCATTCTTGAACGCGTTCAACACATTTTAAAGTATCTTGCCCTTCAACTGTCTCAAAAAATAAGTTTTTATTTATTATGTTTTTTGTTATTTCTTTAGATGCTTCTTTTTTAACCTCTAGAGCAAAACTATCAGAGATCATTTTAGGTAAAAAAAGAGGCTTGTTAAAGTTTGCTGGATGTGGTTGAGAAAGATCAAGTTTAATTTTTTTTGACTTGTTATAGAGAGTTTGTATTTTTGCTTGAAAGGGTATTAATTTAGTTGAGAGAGCCTTGTTCATTGAATTAATTTCTCTTATAATTTCCGTAAGATCTTTTATTTCGTTCTTGAGTTCAAGAGCATTTATAGGCTCAATAAGCTTAGAATTTTTTATCAGAGTCACGAGATCAAAATCATTCACCAGCGCAATGAAGCCAGAATTTTTTATCAGAGCAACAAGATCAGAATCCATCCACACTTCGAGATCAGGATTGCCTATCAAAGTGATGACACCTGGACTAATTAGAAGATTAGAGAGAATAGGTTTATTCATAAGCATAATGAAAGCACGATTTTTAATCAGATAGCTAACTGCAGGATTGGGTTTTTCAATGAAAAGCAGGCCCCCGTGCCATGCAACCATAATCGCGCACTCTTCTAGAAGATGAAAAATTGCATTGCAAATGGGCATGGACATTTTATTTTTGTCAAATTTAAAAAGTTGCTTTTTTTCCATAGCCTCTTGGGTTAGTTGTTTCACTATAGGGGAAATAGACTTAAAAACAAGCTCTCTGAAGCTTGCGTCTGAGTGAAATAATTCGAGAAGGACTGCGAAATAGCCTTGGGTCAAAGAATTGTTTAAGTAATCCTTCCAATCTGTAATTGTTGTATTTTCATATGAGTTTAAAATTTCATGGTGACGTTTAACCCATTCTTGCCCTGGATTTTTGGGTTCATTGTTCAACAACTCGAGCGTTTTTGGTTGAATATGCAGAGGATATTTCTTTAAATCAAAATTATTTAATGCGTAAATATAAACAACGTTAATTTTTGTAGGCTTGTACTTTGCTATTACGTCTTTATAAACCGCCTCAAAACTTGCATCTTGAGGCACACAACAATCAACACTGAGATTGCCATCTTTTTTATTATACGTTCTACCTATATGTACTGGAATAATCAACTCACCGTTAGGCAATTCATTCAAATCAGTTGGAAATATCGCTTTTTTAACCATGAAATTTCTTCCTCATTCATTTTTTGTTCAAAGAGCGCTATATTAGATTTTATACTCGATCTTCAAGTTTTTAAAGCTCGAGCGGCTATTGTTGGTAGTGGAGGGCCAATTATTGATCAATCCCATCGGCACCGTCAAGTTGTTTCGGTTGATATGCCAGGGCCTACGCATGGTGCGCCACGAAGCGCTGTATCGAAGTCGCACACGACGTGCGACGAGCGTAAGGAGCCGCAGGTGAAATACAAGGGAATCGAAAACGGCGTGTAAGCGCCTCAAAAAAGTTGTTTATTGCTGAGTTTTATGCTATCCTAACTCGCAAGAGCAAAGGTAAAGGGAGAGACATCATGAGCACATCCATACGATAATACCAAAACCGGTGAAATTCTAGAGTCAGAAGTGTTACGCAGTGATGACCATTAAAGAACTGGGTTATCGCCATGAAGAACAAATAGCCTTACTAAAATCGATTCAGGACATTAAATTACCAACTCGTTGCTAGTTTCCCGGCTTAGCGGTAGCATTGAAATGATCAGATTATCAAAAATAAGATCGATCGATTCGATTGGTTGAAAAAAGTAAAAATTGAGTGGTGAAAAACTATTTTTAGTCTGAAATAGCTCAATTTTAGG
>JAIELR010000194.1 GCA_019752835.1 Gammaproteobacteria bacterium
GTGCATCCCGCCATTCACATGAATGGTCGCACCAGTGACATATGATGCGGCAGGCAAGCATAAAAAAGACACGACTGACGCGATTTCTTCCGGCTTACCCACACGCCCCATCGGTATGCGTTCACACAAGGCTTTTTGCTGCGCTTCTGGGATATCACGGGTCATATCGGTATCAATAAAACCGGGAGCGACTACATTGACGGTAATATTCCGGGTCGCGGTTTCTGCCGCTAATGCTTTACTAAAACCAATCAGCCCGGCCTTAGCCGCGGCGTAATTTGCCTGCCCAGGATTGCCGATATGGGCAGAAATAGAGCCGATATTAATAATACGCCCCCACCTCGATTTCATCATATTACGCAAACTCAAACGGCATAATCGATAAACGGCGGTTAAGTTTGTCTCGATAATACGTTGCCATTCTTCATCTTTCATGCGCAACATCAAACTATCACTGGTAATACCGGCATTGTTCACTAAAACTTGAACCACGCCATAATGTTCTTCGATATAATCTATTGTTGTTTCTGCAGCCATAGCATCCGTCACATCAAGCACGACACCGCAGCCTTTAATACCACTGGCAGCGAGATAGGTACTAATAGCATCTGCGCCATTCGGGGTTGTCGCAGTACCCACAATGGTTGCGCCTAATTGGCCAAGTTGCAGGGCGATTGCTTTTCCAATGCCGCGCGTGGCGCCGGTTACAAGGGCCACTTTTCCAGTTAAATCGTCGGTTAACATACTCATATGCTGTACTCCTTGCTCACTTGCTCAAGTGCTTGCTCTAAACTCTTATCATCATACACCGGTAATGTCTCAATGCTAGCATCAATCCGTTTATTTAGACCGGCCAATATTTTCCCTGGCCCCAGTTCAAGAATACGCGTTACACCCTTACTCACCATGTGTTGTATGGTTTCGACCCAGCGAACAGGGCTATAAAGTTGGGCAGCTAATACCTCTCTCACCTCTTGTGGCTCATTATGTGATTTGACATCAGCATTATGGATTAACACAGTGCGCGGCGCTAAAAAATCAGTATCGGCAAGACGCAACAATAACTTTTCCGCAGCAGGTCTCATCAGTGCGCAATGAGATGGCACACTGACTGGGATTAATTTAGCTAATTTAGCCCCCTGCTCTTTCGCAAGCACGACGGCGCGCTCCACGGCGAGTTTCTCACCGGAAATCACGATTTGACCAATCGCATTAATATTCGCCGCTGAAACAATAGCCCCTTGAGCTGCTTCTTTGCAAACCAATTCAACCTGTGCAGGCTCTAAACCAATGATAGCGGCCATCGCACCAGTACCTGCTGGAACAGCCTCTTGCATCAAACAACCTCGCTCAGCAACTAAATTAACGGCTATTGCAAAATCTAAACTTCCAGCACAAACAAGCGCGGTATATTCACCTAAACTATGGCCAGCCATGAAAGCAGGGAGCACCGTGCTTAGATTTGTCCAAAGGCGATAAACCGCAACGCCAGCGGCTAATAGCGCAGGCTGGGTGTATTCTGTTTGATTTAGTTTTTCGTCAGGACCGTCCACGCATAGGGACAAAAGGTCATAATTCAACGCATCCGATGCTTCTTGAAAGCATGTGCGAACAATCGAATGATCTCGGCTTAACGCTGCCATCATGCCCACATGTTGTGAGCCCTGTCCTGGAAAAATAAACGCTAATTGTTGATCTATGCTCATATACTCCTCGCACTTGAACCTGCGGCGTTGTTGCTTTTAACAACTCGCCATCGTCATGTATTCCCATATACACTCCTCGGCTCGTGTCAAAAGCGCCTAGCCGCAAATTTAATTGCGAGGAGTATAAAAATTGCCTTACAAAATAATGAGGCTTGCACCCCAAACAAAACTGCCACCAATTGCTTCTAATAAAAGAGTTTGACCCGGTTTAATACGACCATCACGGACGCCTCTATCAAGGGCTAAGGGAACAGAAGCGGCAGAGGTATTACCATGGTCTTGTACAGTGAGTATCACTTTTTCCATCGGCATCCCAAGCTTTTTAGCCGTTGCACTGATAATGCGTAGATTGGCTTGATGCGGGATGAGCCAATCGATGTCGGTATGGGTCATATTATTCGCAGCAAGAATTTCATCGACGACATTACCCAGAACATTGACCGCAAATTTGAATACCTCCTTTCCTTCCATATGCACATAAGGAGGTGTCGCAGCATTCGCTCTACCAGGCAAACCGGTAGGGACATATAAGGCATCTTTATAACGACCATCGGCATGAAGATGGGTAGAAATAATTCCCGGTTTATCGGAGGCCTGTAATATAACGGCACTGGCACCATCACCAAATAAAACGCAGGTTGAACGATCTTGCCAATCAATGACATTAGACATAGTTTCAACGCCGACCAATAAAATGGTTTTGTACGTGCCTGCTTTAATAAATTGCTCGGCAATACTTAAGCCATAAATAAAACCCGCACAGGCTGCGGCGAAATCAAACGCAGGAATGCCATAGATACCGAGATTGTTTTGCACTAATGTTGCGACCGTCGGCAAAACCATATCGGGCGTGGTCGTCGCGATTAAAATCAAATCAATAGCGCTGGCCTCGATATTGGCCGCCTCAATGGCCTTTTTAGCCGCTTCTGTCGCCATAAACGAGCTTGTTTCCTCGGCATCAGCAATATGACGTTGGCAAATACCACTGCGCTCAACGATCCATTCATGGGTCGTTTCAACACGTTTACTTAATTCTTCATTCGTGACTATGCGCTTGGGAAGATAGGAGCCAGTACCAATAATTCGAGTATTTTTCATGGGGATTCCTGTAACGCAGGTTCATTTAAGAGTTGCGCAATCTGCTCGCTAACCAAGGTTGGAATGTTTTGTCTTGCTTGTACGAGAGCCTCACTAATGGCATTGGCAAAAGCTGCAACGCCTGCGCCACCATGGCTTTTAATGACGATACCTCGAAGACCAATCAAGCATGCGCCATTATAATTAGCCGGATCAATGTGTTTTTTAACAACCCGCATAATAGGCATTACAAGTAAGCCTAACAATTTTGTGTACCAATTTTTATGAAACCCTTGTTTCAGGCAATGCAAAATTAAGCTCGCAATGCCTTCACTGCTTTTTAAGGCCACATTACCAACAAAACCATCGCAAACGACAACATCCACCGTGCCTTTGTAGAGGTCATTACCCTCAACGTAGCCAATGTAGTTGAGTCCGGTATGATGCGTTAATAATTGGTTAGTTTCTTTAACTTGTTCATTCCCCTTTATTTCCTCTGCACCGACATTGAGTAAACCAATGCGCGGTGAGGGAATTCCGCTAACAGCGGAAGCGAGCACCGAGCCCATCACTGCAAATTGTAATAAATTCGCTGGCGATGAATCCACATTCGCGCCCAAATCAAGCATGCGCGCAACGGTACCTAATTTCATGGTGGGAAAAGCGGTAATCAAGGCTGGACGCTCGATCCCGGGAAGGGTCTTCAACACAAAACGTGCGGTAGCCATTAAGGCCCCGGTGTTACCTGCGCTGACGCAGGCATTTGCCTGACCGTCTTTCACCAAATTAAGGGCTATACGCATGGAAGAGTCTTTCTTGTGTTTCATTGCGTGTGAAGGCAAATCGTCCATTTCGACAACTTGAGACGCGCCATGAAGTGATACGGTGGGCGGGAGCGCTTTAATTGCAAGCTGCTTCAATACTTGTTCGACGCGATCAAGCTGACCTACCAAAATCAAATTGACATCGGTATGTTTAGCTGCAACTTGCAGGGCGGCAGGAATTGTCACGGATGGACCGTGATCTCCTCCCATTACATCAATAGCAATGGTGACATTTGCCACGGGAATTACTCTTCCGTATCAGTATCACTGTTTTTTTGTTTTACAGCTTCATTGCCTCGGTAATAACCTTGGCGAGTTACGTGGTGACGTCGATGTGTTTCACCACTGGTTGCATCTACAGACAATGTAGGCGCAGCTAAGGCATCATGTGAACGGCGCATGCCACGACATGAGCGGGATTTTCTGCTTTTCTGAACAGCCATTTTAGAAATAACTCCTGGATCGATTAGGGGCAGAATTCTACCCTGCCTGATAGCGGATGTCAACTACTGGTCTGCGTTTATCTATGGCACGAATTGCGTAATTTTGCTGCACTTCAGATTTTCTTAAGCTCATATAGGTTAACATAGTTGCCATTATACCCTTTTTAACACGGCTAATTACGGCACGAGGACTGAACAATGCCATCTGATTCTAAAATAGACACTGAATTTCCCGGATTTGACCCTCAAAAATTGGAAGATTGTATTGCACGTGCTAAAGCGGTTTTACCTGATAAGCCTAGCGATCTTTTAAATCTCACTAGCATGGATTTACAACATGCGTCTGTTTTGAACTGGTTTGATCAATTATCCTCAAATATTCAATATGGAATAATAAATACCGCCGAAGCCAATAAAGAAATAAGAGCTTTTTTAGCCGCTCGAGAGGAAAGGTACAAAAAAGAACCTTTGGATTATTTGCGCGATAAAAATCAAGAAAGAAAAGATTTCTTTTTTGAAGTGGCTACACTGATTGCGACGCGTGATAACGAACCTATTATTAACATTTTAAAGCCTGGAATTACCCAAGTTGTGCCGAATAATGGCTATAGTGATAGCGCGAATGAACGCTTAATCGAGGTTACTGAGGTCACAAGCATAAACCTACAATCAGCGGTCCGCCGCCTCAAACCCACGCTTGTTTACGTCCAAAGTGAAGATGGTACTGAGCGATTATTAGATATTGCTGCAATTTATAAAGAGGCCCTCGAGAAAGATGATAGCCTTTTTCTCCAACCAGCTGTAATTGTTGAAAATGAAATCTCTCCGTATTTGAGCGCGGTTGTGTGGCTGTTCCTGCTTTTTCAGTAGCAACACCCATCGCAGCAATAAAAGCCCTTCCACCCAGTGAACATAGGTTTCTTTATGTCTACGATGAGACAGACAAAAAGCTTTATTTTGTCGATAGAAGAAAAGAAGAGTATGACAGCATCGATATAAGCGATGACTTTATCATGCAACTTCGGCACTGTTTTGACAATGCCTGCCAATTTATTTCAGAGCAGGACGAATATACATTGAAGACCTTTACAATTTCAGGCTTCACTCCACCTATCGCCCTGACGCACAACGAAATCAATACACTTAGATCAGTGACAGGTAAGTTGCATCTTGCCTTTGAAGCTTATAATAACTATAAACAAGGGAACAACGAAGGATTTTTGTACGTTTTAAACAGATTGATTGAAGCGACGGATGCCTCAAGTAGAAGGATACTAGGACCTAGTGTGGAAGATTCAACTGTTTTTGCACCAGAAAACGCACAAAAAGTAAAAGAATTTTATAATTTCTGGAAAAAACTCTCACCCGCACTTAAGAATAAATACGGCCAATATCGTTAAATGCTCAATATAGAAGCAACACCTTACTCGATAATCCCACAAATAGATATTATTAAAGGACAGCGCGTAATACGGGGCCGAGTTTTGTAAAATCAACGGGTGAGTAGGCCGGTGGAACTTCCCCATCAGCCTCTCGCAGAACGGTGCATGAACCTCTCAATTC
>JAIELR010000053.1 GCA_019752835.1 Gammaproteobacteria bacterium
ATGCGCAGACGGGCCAACCTATGAAAGTCGTTGCCAATATAACTAAAGCAATTTCCATTGATTATGATAATAAAGCAAGAAAGGTGAATTATGCAGACGAATTACAAACTATTTCTACTCAACTGGATTAGTATACTCGGCTTCCTAACGTTAAGTGGTTGCAGCGGCTTGCTATCAAGTAAAATGCCTAGCGATGGCATAACAATGCAGCAAGCTTACTCGCAAGCATTAAATAACAATGATAGCACCGCTAATGATGTGGAAAGTGCATCTACAGATACTGTACGTAGTAAGGTAAGCAATTTGCAAACGCTTAAGACAAACTACAGCGACTATACCCGTACACAAGAAAATGAAATTGACAGTCAGTTTCAACAATTACCGAACCCGAGCATTGTGATGTATATTTTTCCGCATGCAACAGGAGAAGGGTATAGCATAATGCCTGTGCCAGGGTATTCAACCGTATTTCCATTATATACGCACGTGATGTATGTCATGCCAGGAGAAATAGAGGGTTGAGATCATTACAACAAGAGTTTTATTTTAAATAAGCGAGTAAGTGTAAATAATAAATAAAATAGACAAAATTTTATCACTTTTTGAAAAGTTAAAGTTAATAGTTAGGTTTTTTTATATAGACACGAAGCCCATCAAAAGCCAGATAAAGCCCATACACCGACAATAGTGTAAGGCTGAGATCAAATTTAATAGTAAGATTATTAATGAAAATGTCCATAGCGACAGTTTATCAGCGAAAAAGGTATTTTACAATATGGTAGTACATGTAATATATGAAATGCCAGGCGAGACTACAAATGATTAACGGTATTAAATCATATTTTTCTAATAGACTGAGAGTCGTGTCTTCCAGGTTTATCTAGTGAAGACAGTAATGCGTGTACGAGCTTATCAAGATTTGTTTCATTAGTGAACGTCAAACCATTTGAAGAGTTATATTCGATAGCATCTTCAATATCTTCACGGGTTATAAAAATTGAAGAAAATATTTTGTTGTCCTTCATACGTTCGATCTCTACAACAGCCCGATCACCATGACAACGGCCGACTATATCGTCAGCTATACGAAAAATTAATGTAGTGGGGAAATCGCTCAGGATTATTCCTTTCAGCCAGTCCTTTAATACAGAAGATATTGATATGTCCATAAATTTTCCTTCTTAAATTTACCCATATTATACAGGATTTACCATGAAAAAAACCAAACAACATGCAGTAACAATGGCAGAAATGAGAGCAAATTATGATTTATCACCCTCATTATTGCACTATTTACCCTGGGTGGAATTCGACGATGAAACACAAACTGTCGTATTGCAAAATACAACCGTCGGTGCTGCTTTTGAGTTGAGCTTGGTTTCAACAGAAGCCAAGTCAGACGACTATCTTGCGCAGCTACGCGATGGGTTTCAAGGTATTTTTCAAGATACGTTTCCCCAATATCGCGATGAAGAGTCGCCGTGGATTATCCAATTCTATTTGCAAGATGAAGCAAGTCTTGCTTATTTATACCGCTCGATAGAAAACTATATTCAATCAACTGCGCAAGACAGTCCTTTCAAAAATACGTATCTGAATTTGATGAAAGGTTACAGCGAATGGTTGTCACGCTCAGGTGGCGTATTTGTCGATGATAAAGTGACTGATAGCACATTTCAAGGCGGGGAACGCAAGGTACGCGTGGTATTTTACCGTGAACATACCAAAAAAATGGCATTACGTCGCGGACGCAGTGCGCTAGATGATTTAAACCAAGTCGCTACGAGCTTTATGGCGAAGCTTAAAGGTGTAGGTATCAACGCTAAACGGCTTGACGGCAAAGCATTTCAAGAATGGCTTATCCGTTGGTTTAACCCGCGTCCTCATGCGACTGAGGGAAGTACAGATAAATTATTAGAGTTAATTACTTACTTAGGAAAAATGGATGAAAAGCCTGTCGGTTATGATTTTGCTGAGCAGCTATTTTATTCTGTGCCGGAATCGAATGAAAAGGATGGATTCTGGTATTTTGATGGATTGACCCATCGCTATGTTACGATCCAGCACCTGAGCAAAGTACCCGATATCGGGCATTTAACACGTGATAGATCATTTGGGAATTTCCGTTATGGCTTATTTGACAAATTGCCGGAAGGCTCAACATTTGTCATGACGGTGATTATCCAATCTCAAGAAATCGTAAAAAATCATCTCGATAGAATTGAGGAAGCAGCACGTAAAAGCAATTCAACCGCTGCGCTTGTGACCTTTGAAGATTGTCAAATTGCTAAAACTGCTGTCGAAAAAAGTAACTTCCTGTTTCCTACGACAATGGGTGTCTATTTAAGGGGTAATAATCTCGAAGATTTGGCTGAGAAAGAAACTGATTTGGAATCATTGCTGATTAACAATGGTCTGGTCGTATTGAAAGGTGACCATGATTTAGTACCAATACATAGTTATTTGAACAATTTACCGTTTTGTTACAGTTATCAGTTTGACAAAAAGAATTTGTACCGCAGTAACTATATCTTTGGCAAACAATTGGCTAATCTCTTGCCGTTATATGGCAGAGAGCGGGGTACAGGTCATCCATTATTGCAATTTCTTAATCGGGGTGGCGAGAGCTTTACGCTCGATCCGTTTAATCCTAAAGATAAAGATCAGAATAGCCACTTATTAATGTTGGGGTCTACCGGTTCGGGTAAATCCGCAACGAGTACCGATTTGTTGATCAAAGCGATGGGAACCTACCGCCCTTATTTGGTGATAGTTGATGCTGGCAATTCGTTTCATTTATTGAAAGATTTCTTTAAGGAGCAAGGACTATCAGTGCATCATATAGCAGTGACTCTGGATAATCCGCCCATCCTTAATCCGTTTGTTGAAAGTGAGAAGATGCTTGCACAAATCGACGCGCTTGATAAAAAAATATCGAATACGACTCTCGTAAGTCTTGAGAGTAAGTTAGAAAAGGATTTGCTCGACGTTAAGAGTGACACATCTCAGGATGATGCGGACAGTGAGTTGAAGCGCGATTACATGGGCGAGATGGCCTTGAGCGCACAACTTATGATTACGGGCGGTGAGGCTAAAGAACAGGACAAAATGAGCCGGCAAGATCGGATGCTGATTTTAGATAGTTTGGTACGCGCTGCACGACGCGCGAGAGCGGAAGGCTTTGACCAGATGTTACCAGAAGACGTAGTAAATAGTTTACGCGAAATGGCAGCAGAACTTGAAGCAGAGCAGAAAGAACCTGCTAAACAAGTCCGTCTTCGTGAAATGGCTGACAGCATGGCATTTTTCACTAAAGACACTATTGCCAGCAAAGTCTTTAACCGCCGAGGCGAAGCCTGGCCAGATGCTGATGTCACCTTGTTTGAACAGGGCTTATTTAAGGATGACGGCTATGAAACGCACAATGCGCTTGCGTTTATGGGTTTAATGTCCCGAACGATGGCAAAAGCAGAAGAGCGGCAATTTGAAGAACGGTTTACGCTATTTTTTGGAGATGAAATTCACACGATAACTAAGAACTTATTGACCGTTGTGTACTTAACCAAGTGTGCCAAGATGTCACGTAAATTTGGGCTTTGGTTATGGCTTGCGACACAAAACGTCAGCGACTTCCCAAAAGATGCTCGGAAGATTTTATCAATGATGGAATTCTGGGTGTGTCTAGGGATGAGTGAGGTCGAAATGAAAGCTGTAGAAGAGTTTCGCAAGCTCACTGAAGAAGAGCGGGAGCTTTTCCGCTCCGTTCGTAAAGCTGCGAAGAAATATGTAGAAGGCGTGATCTTATCCAATCGTGTCAAAGGACTGTTTCGCAATGTTCCACCTCGTTTAAGTTTGGCCCTTGCGATGACAGAGAAGCATGAAAAAGCAGAGCGTCGCAAATTAATGGATAAGCACAATATTTCAGAGCTAGAAGCAGCACGTCTAATCGCTAAACAATTAGAGAGGTAATCATGCAGTTAAACGATTTAAACGGCAGCGCGTGGACGAGGCTTACCAAAAGCACCTGGATCACGCAAAAACTCTTGCGCTGGTCAAAAGAAAAACGATTAGCGCTGGATTCAACTTTTATACTATCACAAAAAAAGAGGATAACTCCCATGACTAACAAGTCACTTGATACCACGCGTGTCAGCTTAATTGAGCTTTTTACGCGAAAGAAAGACATAGTCTTCGATCCCCATAGTCAAGATGGGGCTACCTTAGATGCAAGCTTATATACCGAGCGTGAATTTATTGGTATTACGGATACCGAACAGCAAGCGGTGGATGCCATGAGAAATATAGAACCTAGTCATTGGGATTGGCCTAATCATTTGTTCAATCGCGAATTTATTGGTGACATATTAACGCATACAGATTTCAATATGGCGGATTTACTGTTAACTGAAATGCCACTATGTGATTTTGATTCAAAAGTTTCCTATCAGGGCAATGTGGATGAGTATGTAAAGCAAATAAAAAACTATTTGAAAAAGTTAAAATCGGGAAAATATCTAGCCTTGATTGTCGCTGACCAACGACATGGAGAGAGATATTATTGTCGTCACGCAGATGTTATCCAAGCTTTACAAAGCAAGGAATTGATATTGCAAGGCGTCATTAATGTCATTCGCGACAGTCAAGCCTTGAAAGCCTATGGTTATCCAAGCACCTATGTGCCGAACATCATTAACCAGTTTGTCCTTATTTTTAAGAAAACCTAAAAAATGTTAACAACACTAAAAAAATTGCTGCTCGGCCTCAGCTTTGCAGCCTATATTAACACGCCAGCATGGGCAGATGATAATAACGATACGATTGATTCTGTGACAGTGGTAAATAATACCTTACAAGGTTTGAGTCAATGTTTACAATACAAAGTGGTAGGTACATGCTTCTGGCTTCGCTGCACACCATTTGGTTGCAGCACAGAAACAACAGTTAAAGCTGACCACTATTTGCCGGATGTTGTCGTAAGTGCCTACACAGAACATGATAATAACCCGTGGTGGTTTGGTCAGCTGATTGCAGACCCGCTATTTTATCAAGCTGGCAAAGCACAATTGAGCCAAATGACCTCTTTCAACTTAAGTGGTGGGGATGAGCAAAACAATTCAGCGCAAGATATTAATAATAAATTCCATGAAGTCGATATTATCGGTAATCCTGCTTTGTCGATTATGGATAGTGGTAGCAGTAGTATGCTGTTAAACAGTACGGCAACACCGTATGTGCCGTATTACTCATCACTCTTAGATGCTTACCTGTGGCGGTTTCCCGCTTTAGAGAAATTTTACCCAGGCAGTCTGGTACCAGGTTTGCATGATGTTGGGACTATCCTACTTCATGACTGGGGCAGTGTGTATCCGAGGAACGGGTATGTGAATCAGCCAGATGATGCCAAAGCGGGTGCGGTAGCGGCTCTTAGAGCGTCTACCATTATCACCGAACTAGGGCAGCCACATGTCTATTCGCCGCTCTCGAATACCTGCGGTGAAGACTGCATCAGTTACCCCGTCACTGAAAACAGCAGCGATGCACAATATCAGATGATTTACCCCAAGGC
>JAIELR010000061.1 GCA_019752835.1 Gammaproteobacteria bacterium
CAAATAGTTCATCAAAAAATAAAATTAGCTCCTCGAACCGAACTGAAGGGGGCACAGTTATTTACAAATATTTAAATCTGGAAGAGAGCAATCGATTACCAAAATTTCTATCCGGCGACTTTCCTCATCAGTAAGCCTTTGGCGGAGGTGCGTCTCAAGTTGTTTCGCATTGTGAATTTTTACTCCATCTATTGGGTCGATAATATTAAGCTGATTACCAAACCAAAAGACTATATAAATACCATATCCTCCTGTACCAGGATCCCGCATATATTTTGGGATGAGTTGTGTATGTATAGCATCCCATATATCTTTATGGCTGTCTTTTTTTATTTCGACGGGGATGTTGAACCCATTAAATAAAACTTTAATATCGGCACGTTTATCATCAGCATAATTTCCTTCTCGCTCGGCAGCAATGTGATAAGAGTTTAAATCTGCTTTCAGAACAGATAATAATACATCCCGACAATCCTCTTCGTTATGCGGCATCTGGTTAATCAGTTTTTTATTTTTTTTCTTATAACTCCAATATTGCAAATAATCATTCGTAGAGTTATTCAGAATATTTTCTGATATTTTACGTAAGTAAATCATTGTTAAAGCACAAAGATCACCGGCATTAGCTGGTTTTCCATTTTCAAGGGTCTGCGCTATTTCTTCGGTTTTTAAATATCTGAAAGACGAGATGCATTGAGTCACTTGCTTAACGTGTAAAGCTCTTTCAAGCATGGGGTGCCAATTTGATATATTGCTTATATTAAGCAGACGCTCTAATTCAGTAAAGTCTTTATCGAGGTTATGCTGCAGTTTATGGATAAGAGCATATACAAAATCAGCAGTGTGCATCGCTGAAGTAATGGTGTAAGTTCCTAACAACCGCTCTGGAGAGCATTCCGGTGCCAGCAACTCTATTAAAAAACCAATGGTTTGCCTGTTTTCTTCTGAAAAAAGTTTATTTTGTACCCAGCTATTTTGAACAAAACTTGATAAATACCACGTGTAAGTCTGATTTTTTTCAACATGCTCTTGCAGTTTAGATCTGTATTTTTCAGGGGAAATGATGAATCCACAGGCTAGCCAGTAAATTTTTTGAGCATCATCCATGCTAGAATTTCCAAGCCTATTTTTAATAATGGATTCGAGCATTTTTTCGTCAAGGAATTGAATGGCATCACGCATTAAAGGATTTAATATATTTTTTGAAATATCGTGTGAAACTCGTAAAGGAAAATGTTCTAATAATAATGGCAAAATTTTAGGCGCAAAATGAACATATTCTTCAGAGTGAAGATGAGTTAAAAATGGGATGAATTCTTTTTTGGCTTTTATCATCGCTAATAAATAATTAGTGAGCACCTGTTCTACTAATGCAGGATATTCCTTAATTAAGGTAAGCACCCATTTTTGCTCTCTCCCTTTGTCTGAACCATCTGTAAAATAAAAAGCTAATAATTGGCGTAATAAATCAACCTTAAGGTTTACAACCTTCATTGAGTCTTGTTTATATAACTCATTTATGCTGATCAAACAGGCAGGACAAATAAAATGCATTTTCCCTTGTGTTGCCAGTTTAATAATTTCCTTTTCAGTAGGCAGATCTTGACGGTAAATAGCAGATGTTAAGCCGCAATAAGCTGCATCGACTAGCTCTTTATCATTATTGAACAAGTCTTTAAGACGTTCATCCGGTGTTGCGCCAGCAATATTGTAAAACTCTCCCTTATAAGCTTGCGCTAAATTATACATTATCGAAGTTGCCGCTGTTCCTGCGCGAATTGCTTGGAGATGCTCACGAAAATGAATTGCTCGCTCGTGTTTTTCTGCTTGTTCTTTAATATTTCGTTCTTGTTGCTGTAATAAGTATTCTTGTTTTGATTTCACAAATGGATTAATTAATTGTTCAAAATACTCAACTAATATCCGATAATCTTTAATCTCATGTTTTAGTAAATCCAATTCTTTTTGATCATCTCTCAAACTTAACATAGCTTGTTTGAGATAAAATTTAGCTATTTGAGGATACTTTCTAAATACCAATTTTATTTTTTCTTGATACCAATTTAACATATCGGCAGGTTGCTTGGCGTGCTGCAGTCTTTCGCAATAACCCCACATGCATGCATCAAAATCACCCTTATTCGCATTTAGAAATGCTCCATATTCAATAACTGTTTTATATTTGTCCGGATAAGCCTCAAACCAAGCAGCGATAGTTTTGGCCTCATCAGATTCTAGCCAAGCAGTACCAAAATCATGGATACCTAGACTTAACCAATCATAAAGACGCTGCTCAGTAATTTTGTTACCATATATTTCCAAGCCTTTTACTAATAATTTCCCTATCCAACGCTTTGTACTAAAATCAACGGCTATCCATGTCATTTCTGATTTTTTCTGTACCAACTGATCGAGAAGAATAGGTAACGCCTCGCTTTTGGAGTATATAATTGTATCAGTCCAAAATCTGAAATAAGCACCGAATAAGCCTTCATTTTTTCCCTGATGCAGATAGCTAAATATCTCAGCTGGAGGAATGTATTCAGGATAAAGTTTTTTGAGAAGCTCGCCAAGCACCTCATCATCCCTGTCCTCAACAATATTGTTACGGATATCTTCCGCTATTTTAAGGAGAATTGGCGCAGTTTTGCCACAATTAAGTAGAGCTTCTACCGCATATCCTCTGATAGCTGAAATGTAACTGGAATCCCGAATCATTTTCTCAAGTGTGTCTTTTAATTCTGGCATAGGCTGGCCATGAGCAATAGCAGAAAGGACGATTATATTTAATTTCTGCTCTTGATCTGTACGAGATGGGGAAGTAAGAATTTCTTGGAATAGAGGAACCATATCCGTGGTGCCTAATGCTCCAAATGAATGATCAAAATTCGGCCAATCAGACGTTTTTGCTTTATTTTCAAATGTATTCAGAATAAGTTTTTTTTCTTCAACTGTAAAATGACTTACATCACCATAAAATATAACTCCTATAGGATCTCTTTCAATCAGTGTTCTACGCTCATTTCCATTACAGTGCACAGCTAGCCATGCGCACAGGCCTCGTAAATCCGATGCGATTGCGCCAGTTTCATCTGGCATTAACGCAAGGACTCGCTCCAATGGAAGCGGATTATCTTTTTTGATCAAATCTGCCAAGTATTTCGCACCTAAAAATTCTGCTACGCTGCGATGTACAGGGATATGGAGTTCCTCACCATCATGTACAAAAATGTTAGTATGCAAGGCTGCTGATAAATCCAGTGAGCCAGGCGCTGACAGTTTTCTAAAATCAATATATTGCTCTTTGGCTCTATTTTTATCTAAAGCAAAACCGGCAATTCCTGCCAGTAACTGAATGGCACACAAATACTCAGCACTGCTCAGTAAAATATCTTCGAATTTTTGCTGGCCTGAATGACTATGGCATTGATTTTTTTCAGATACCAGTTCCACGCAAGCCATTGTGTAGATTTCTTCACGATTTTTAGGCCAAGACTGTTTTTCGTTAACCGCATCAGCAAGCAGCTTTAAAACAAGAGGGTTATAAAGCAGCTCATATATCTTATTTTTACGGGCAGTGTCTATAAAAGTTTTTGGATCTTTTACACCCTTGTTAGATAAAATTTCTGTCATATTTTCTTCAGTGAGAGGATCAAGAGATAAAACAACCAGTTCTGTATTATCCGGTAAAATATACTTTAAAGCGTCACTATCGATTTTACCCAGCCAATCAGTCGCACGGCATGAGAGACGAAAAGAAACGTTGAGCCTTTTAAGGTGCTTTCTAATCCTGTCAAGCGCCTCAGAGGGGTGCTCATTGCCAATACGAAGTTCATCGAGGCCGTCAATAAACAAAACTTGGTTCGATTGATACTCGTCATGTCCAAAAAGAGCAAAATCACGGGCAGTTAAATATTTTCCACCGGATTCCGCGGCTTCAATTTCAAACGCAGTCGTTTTTCCCGCACCGGAATCACCGAGTAAGACGTAAGCATGAAAATCACGATAAGATGCTAATGGCTTAGTCTCTTTTTTTCCAGAGTTTAATATCCGCGTACAAGTGCGCGATACATGTTCTTCACTCACAACCAATGCTCCGCTGGATAAGACAAAAATTCAATAATAGGAATTCCATTATCACCCACGATAATTTTGCGACATTGACCAAAACCTTTTTCAAATTTCTCAAAACCGGGAACATGTGCTTTAGTTTGTCCACTTTTAACTTCAACAAGCGTAATTTTAGGACCCCGGGTTATTATAAAATCCACTTCATTTGTGTCATCACGCCAGTAATACACATCACAATCTGAGTTAGCCGTATTATAGAGATGCGCCCCAACTGTACTTTCAACTAAACGCCCCCAATAACTGCGGTCGGTCATTGCTTCACTTTTGGTATAACTTGACCCCAAGGACATTAAGGCCGTATTCAGAACATTTAACTTAGGGCTTGATGCGCGCCGACGATGTGCTTGGCCAGCATATTTTTGAAGTCCGGTTACTAGCCCGGCACCACTTAATAAATCAAGGTAATGGGCTAATGTAACTGTATGGCTCTGGCCAGCATCTTGTAATTGTCCAAGCATTTTATTGTACGAGAGTAATTGTCCCGAATATTTACAACTAAGCTCGAATAGTTGTTTAAGCAAGGCTGGTTTGTCCACGCGCGTCATTAAAAGGATATCTTTTTCAATACTGGGTCTAATCAAACTTTCTCGGACGAAATTGCGCCAGCGGGTTTCATCTCGAATTAATGATGCACTACCAGGGTACCCTCCAAAATAAATATAATCAGTCAAGTCAAAATTAAATGCCTCTACCATCTCTATAAACGACCAATGAGTTAGTTTAATAAGCTCATAACGACCCGCTAGACTTTCACTCATGCCTTTCTGCATGAGTAACGGCGACGAGCCCAAAAGAATAATATGCAAGTTCAATCCCTCTGCACGATCTGCATCCCACAGGCCCTTTACGACTTCAGACCAGCCTGAAAGTTTCTGGATTTCATCAAGAGCTAGGATATATCGCTCTGTAGACTTGCGAGCTGCCTTACGGGCATCTTCCCAGATTTTAATCAGCCATTTTGTATTTCTCGGGCTTCCATCTTCTTCGCGGGTAGTTTCATCAGTAAACATAGCTGTAGGTGAAACAGGCTGGTCAATGGCGATAAAGTTAAAGCTTTGTGGATCAGTCGTACTTAATGCCTGACGAACGAGTGTTGTTTTCCCTACTTGTCGTGGACCCGCTATAAAAATGAGGAAGCGGGGCAGCTCGGATAGCCGCTCAAGTAGCGTATTAATGACTTTGCGTTGATAAGGAACTTTCATGATTAAAATTCTGAGTAAATTTACTCATAATATTAACAGTTTTTTGTGAGAATGACCAATTGTGAGAGTGCTCACTGAGCAACGAAATGTGTTTATGAGTTATAAATAAACATTTTGAGATTTTTTTAAGCCAAATTA
>JAIELR010000083.1 GCA_019752835.1 Gammaproteobacteria bacterium
TATATATACTGAAAGGTTTGAAACTATTGACCATACCACACAACGACACAGTGATCCTTGTCGACGAGCAGGATAATCCACAGGGTATTGAAGAAAAACTGAAAGCCCACCAAATGGGTTTGTTACATCGTGCTTTTTCTGTCTGCCTATTACGCAAACATGCCGGTACTTGGCAAGTATTATTACAACAACGCGCTCATGGAAAATACCACAGCGGCGGGTTATGGACAAATACTTGTTGCAGCCACCCGCAATCAGGCGAATTGACTACTGATGCAGCCAAACGACGCCTTAATGAAGAAATGGGCATTGTTTCCTCGCTA
The DNA here is from genome assembly GCA_019752835.1 of Gammaproteobacteria bacterium. Next base: position 324 of record JAIELR010000083.1, read on the forward strand.
GTACCCGTAGGCAGTTTTATTTATCGCGCAGAACTCGACAATCAGCTCATCGAACATGAGCTCGATCATGTATTGACCGGCGTGATTACAGACGAAATCGAGATAAAACCTAACCCTGCGGAAGTGATGAATTACCGATGGGCTGATTTGGCAAGCTTATCTCATGAAATAGTAACACATCAAGAACATTATACTGCATGGCTAAAGCAGGTTATTGATTTAGTCGCGAGCAACACGCCATGATGGAAAATACTGCAGAAAACGCCATGGTATCTTCCAACCAGCGCGAATGGATGATTATTTTACTGATTTTGTTGATTACTGCTATTGGTCAGTTAGCGGTCGATATTTACTTGCCCTCAATGCCAAGTATGCAAGCTGCACTCGGAGCCAGTAAATCGTCAGTTCAAATTACCTTGTCGATTTATACGCTGGGTTTCGGTCTCTCTCAGGTTATTTATGGCCCACTCTCGGATCGATATGGCCGTCGAAATTTATTGATCTTTGGCATGCTTTTATATTCGTTAGCCACGCTTGCCTGTGTCTTTGCACGAACTATTGATCAATTGATTTTTTTTCGTCTATTAACGGGCATAGGCGGCGGCTCAGCGTCGGTGCTTACGCGTGCCATCCTGCGTGACCGCTTCACTGGTATGCGCATGGCCAAAATTGCAGGCTATATGTCCATTGCCTGGTCCTTGGTGCCGATTGTTGCGCCAGTTCTTGGAAGTTATATCCAAAAAGCCTTTGATTGGCGCGCTAATTTCGTTTTCTTGTTTGTTGCTGGTTCAGTCATTTTGTTTTCTATTTTAAAATGGTTGCCTGATACTAATCATGATAAACGTATCAGTAGCTTGCATCCTAAAGCCGTATTGAGTAGTTATTTCCGTGTTTTGACACATAGTACCGCCATGCGTTTTGCGATCATCCCCATGATTACCTTTGGATGTACCATTAGTTACGCAACGGCCAGCCCCTTTCTTTTAGAAACCGATTTAGGCTACTCTCCTGTTGCCTATGGTTGGCTCACCCTCATGGTTGCTTGCATGTATCTACTCGCGAATATTATCAATACGCGCCTCCTGGGTTATTATGGAAAAATGCAGATTATTCATATCGGCGTATTTTTTAATTTTCTCGGTTGTTTCAGTATGGTTTTATTGGCTCTGATGGGCTTTTTTAATCTTTATACCTTTCTTATTCCGGCCGGAATTATGATTTTTTCAGGCGGTTTTCTCTTTGCAAATGCCATGTCGAGTGCCATGATCCCTTTTATCAAAACAGCTGGCACAGCTGCGGCTTGTATCGGTTGCATCCAGATGATCGGTGGTAGTATAGCTAGTCTTATTGTCGCTAAAATGCCCTTTAATACACCATTGCCGTTAGGGCTTTTATTGCTTGTTTTAAGCAGTCTGTTGATTTTCACTGTGATCGGATTAAAAGAACCATCACATGAATAAGCATCTGCCGACCATTGCCGTCATCGTAAGCAACGACCGAACCCAACAGCTTGCTGAAACGCTCAACCTTGTGGCGCTCACAACAATCGATGAACATTATGAATTCTTATTGCTTGAGCAAAACAATAAACTTTCTTTGCGCTGGAAAACAGAAAAACAGGTCGCGTGGTTATGTATTGATTTTCTTGAGGGTGCTCTGGCACATCGTCAAAAACAACCTCGAAATAAAGAAGCGATTATTAAAGCGGTTGGCCTAAAGGGTAACTATCGACCTACAGTAATCGATACAACCGCGGGTTTAGGGCGGGATGCCTTCATTTTGGCATCGGCCGGATGTGATGTAACGTTGATAGAGAAAAACCCGATCATTAAAACCTTATTAGACGATGGCTTAAATCGATTGCTGGCCAAACAAAATCTAAAAATGCATTTGCTTGAAGGTGATGCAATGGACGTATTGAACGTTATTACCTTGGAACAAAAAGCGGATGTCATTTATCTTGATCCGCTCTTTCCACCGCGGAATAAAACGGCGTTGGTTAAAAAGGATATGCAGATTTTACAGCGCTTGTGCTTGATTACCCCTCTCCCACAAGGAGAGAGGGAACCAAACGGTGACGCCAATTTACTTGAAATCGCGTTGCGTTGCGCAACCAAACGGGTTGTTGTAAAACGACCTGATTATGCCGGGCCGTTGAGTGAACGACCCGTTGATTTTAGTATTAAAACACCTCATCATCGATTTGATATTTATAGGAACGTAGATCATGACTCTCTCACCCCTTGATATTACCAATACCCTTCTATCTCAGCAAAATCGCATACCCAATAGCGCCGTAGCCAACGCTTTTGCGCCGGTTAATATTGCTCTTTGCAAATATTGGGGAAAACGAGATGAAAATCTTAATTTGCCGATAACCTCTAGCTTATCTATTGCACTTCCTACCCTCGGTAGCCATACACAAATAAAGATGATTGATGGCCCTCACGATTTAGTAACATTGAATGGGCAAGCAATCTCACACGAAAGTCCTTTTGCTAAAAAATTAATTGCTTTTTTAGACTTATTTCGTACAAACACGCCTTGGCATTTAGCCATAGATACAAAAAGCGATGTACCTGTCGCCGCAGGTTTAGCGTCCTCTGCTAGTGGATTCGCCGCCGTAGTATTAGCTCTGCAACAATTATTTAACTGGACACTCAGCAAGCAGGAGTTATCTATTCTGGCGCGTTTGGGCAGCGGCAGTGCGTGCCGCTCGTTGTGGGATGGCTTTGTACTCTGGCAATCAGGTGGCAGGCTCGATGGCATGGATAGTCATGGGGTGCCACTCACTGAAAAGTGGCCTGATTTATGTATAGGTCTTCTGATTTTTCACGAGCAAGAAAAATCTGTAAGTTCACGCGAGGCAATGAAACGAACCGTAGAAACATGTTGTCTTTATCAAAGCTGGCCCTTGCAGGTTAAACAAGATTTGCCCGCTATTCAAGCAGCAATTAGAGAAAGAAACATTAACAAACTTGGAGCGGCGTCTGAACGTAATGCTCTCGTTATGCACGCCACCATGATGGCGGCTTGGCCGCCTATCATTTACAGTGGCGCGGCAACACTAGACGCCATGCAAACGATTTGGACTTTACGCGCAGCTGGACTCGATGTTTATTTTACACAAGATGCGGGGCCTCATTTAAAATTGCTTTTTTTAGCCGCTGATTTACCTCGTCTGCAAGCAGTATTTCCTCATTTAGTTGTTGTTAGGCCTTTTTAGCTTGCGCCGCCTACCGAAGCACTACTACCCCCATCAAAACTTTGCTGCTGCGTGATTGATTGTTGTGGTGATAATGGGGCGTAAGGATTATCTGACGGTTTTTGATTTAACTGACTTTTAATTTGAGCTGCCGCATCACAAGCTGTTTGATAACTTAAGGCACATGAAGCATCAAGATTAACCAAGGCTTTTTGTGTTTGATACATTTGCAAGTAACAATAAGCCAATTGGTAATAAGCTTTAGCGTCATTTTGTGTTGACTGAAGGTATTTTTCATAGGATGAAACACATAAAGGATATTGATTTGTTGCGCTATAGGAAAAACCTAAATATTGATAACTCTCACCGACGTTATAGTTATTTTTCACTGACTGCATAAAGTCTTCAATCGCTACTTGATAATTTTTCGCAGCTATCGCATTAACAGCATTATTAAAGTTAGTCACCAATGCCTGCTGTGCTGCAGCTAACGCTGCTTTAACAGCCAATTTTTTCTGATAAGCCGCCTCATCGCTTAAAACATCATAATGCATGCCTGTTTGTGTATCGAGTGAGAGCGTAGTTAACTGGCCATTCATCAAAACACTGGTTAAGGTACCATGCCCCTTGCTTCCTACCACATCAATGGTAAGACTAGCATTTTGACCGGTATTATCGATCGTTCCGCTAAGTTTTTTTCCGAGGGTTACCCCTGTGCCAAGATATTGCTGAATATCTGTCATAGTCCGCGATTGTGTCAACACTTCAAGCGCGGTTTGTTTACGCAAATTCTGCAGGGTATAGCGATGTTTGGCATACCAACCGCCGAGACCTAAAACAATAATTATCAAGGCAATAAATACTATTTTTTTAGGAGAAAACCCCATAATAACGATGTCCCGTGGAAAGTTTTGTTGGTTTTCTTCTTGCGTGGGGTGTTCTTGATTTTCATCGGTGCCTTCATTTTTATCCATGATGTTATTGCTCTCCTTAAACCTTATTAATTAAAATACCCTCTGATAAACCCTGTGCTAACAACATGCGTCTTAAAATTTCAGACTCTTCAAGCGAAGCCAAAGGACCTATCAGTACACGGTAAAAGACTGCTTCTGTTTTATCAACTGGACTGACAAATACTTTATTATTTAGGCCCACCTCAAGTTTCTTGGCCAGTATAGCGGCATTATTGGGCTGCTTAAACGTAGCTACTTGTAAATAAAAACGCGCTAACTTATTTGAGACCCCGGTATCAATAGCAACGACTTTTACTTTTGCTGTTCCATGATCAAAAACACCTAGTTTTTTCGCTGCAGCATAAGAAAGATCGATAATGCGCCCTTCATGAAAAGGACCTCTATCATTCACTTTCACAACCACTTTTTTCCCATTTTTCATATTAATGACTTGAACAAAGGATGGAATAGGCAAATTAGGACTGGCTGCTGTCATAGCAAACATATTATAGGGCTCGCCACTGGACGTTCGTTTTCCTTGAAATTTTGTGCCATACCAAGAAGCGGTTCCTTCTTGTGCATAGCCTTTGCTCGATTTTAAGACGAAATAACGCTTTCCATCAACATCATAATAAGGGGGGTTACCGGTAGCACTTAGTGGTTGTGGGGTTGGAATGGCATCAGGAATAGAGGCGACATCAATAGAAGAAGTAGGTGGGCCATCACTCATGGACTCAAATTCAGCCTGCGCGGGAGGTAAAATAGCAATTAAACTAGCCATGAAAAGTAAGTACGAAATAATGCGTCGATGCATGGGCGATGACATCCTTGCTGATATTATCGGCGCAACTATACAAGGTTTGGTTGAGTTTGTCCATCCCTCATCATGGTGGGGCTTGGCTTCATGACGCATTGGCACTCATCTTTTTCATCAGCGACTTTGTATGCGTTGGGGTGTGACGGGTATATATACTC
>JAIELR010000219.1 GCA_019752835.1 Gammaproteobacteria bacterium
CATGATTTAAGGCTTTAATTCCCTCTGGAATTTTTTCATCAGGAAGCAAGAGGCTTACATACACTTTGGCATGAGAGAGATCGCGACTGACTTTAACCTCAGTCACGGAGACCATTCCAATACGTGGATCTTTGATTTTTTGTTGAATTAATGTGGCTAGCTCACGCATTATGCCATCGTTAATTCGATCTAGTCTTGTAAAATCTTTTTTTGTCATTTTTTACAACGTCTTCGCTACCGCTATCATTTCATAGACTTCGATTTGATCGCCAACCTGAACATCATTATAGTTTTTGACGGCAATACCGCACTCAAAACCATTACGAACTTCGTTGACATCTTCTTTAAATCGACGTAACGACTCTAACTCACCTTCAAAAATAACCACATTCTCACGCAAGACACGAATACGTTTATGACGTTTGATCAAGCCCTCAATGACCATACAACCCGCAACAGCACCAAACTTAGGCGAGCGGAATACATCACGGACTTGTGCCAGGCCAGTAATTTGCTCACGCATTTCCGGCGACAACATACCTTGTAAGGCTTTTTTCACTTCGTCAATAACATCATAAATAACACTGTAATAATGAAGATCGACATTTTCAGCATCAACCAAACGCCGTGCAGTTGTATCTGCCCGAACATTAAAGCCAATGATAATAGCCTTTGAAGCAATAGCAAGATTAACATCGGATTCGGTAATACCACCCACACCCGTTGCAATCAATTTCACTTGAACCTCAGAGGTCGATAAGCGCTGGAGAGCATCACTCAAGGCCTCGGCGGATCCTTGAACATCCGCTTTCAATACAATATTCAGCGCATTGACTTGACCTTCACTCATGCGACTAAAGATATCTTCTAACGTAGTTGCCTGCTGCTTGGCTAACTTCACATCTCTAAATTTGCCTTGCCGAAATAAAGCCACTTCACGCGCTTTACGCTCATCTGGCACAACGATAATATCGTCGCCAGCAAGCGGTGCTCCCGATAAACCCAACACTTCTACAGGCATAGATGGCCCAGCAGAATCCACATGCTTACCACGCTCATCTAACATTGCACGTACGCGACCAAATTGAACACCCGTCAAAATAATGTCACCACGATTCAGTGTTCCACGTTGTATCAACAAGGTAGCAACAGGGCCTCGACCTTTATCCAAACGCGATTCAATCACGATGCCTTGAGCTGGACCTGTCGCCGCAGCTTTTAATTCCAAAACTTCTGCCTGCAACAAAATAGCCTCTAATAGCGCATCAATTCCTTCACCTGTTTTAGCGGAAATACTTACAAACATCACATCACCGCCCCATTCTTCTGAAACGACATTGTGTTGCGATAATTCTGTTTTAACGCGTTCCGGATCAGCGTCCGGTTTATCGATTTTATTCACAGCAACCACAATAGGCACTTCAGCTGCACGAGCATGCTGGACGGCTTCGAGGGTTTGAGGCATCACACCATCATCGGCGGCGACGACAAGAACAACGATATCAGTGCACTTTGCACCACGAGCACGCATCGCAGTAAAGGCTTCATGGCCTGGGGTATCTAAAAACGTAATGGTACCGCCTGGGGTATCAACATGATAGGCACCTATATGTTGAGTAATTCCACCTGCTTCCATACTCGTGACGCGTGTCCGCCGGATATAATCAAGTAGCGAGGTTTTACCGTGATCAACGTGACCCATAATCGTCACAACAGGCGCTCGAGTACTTTCTTCAATAAGAGATGCTGAACTTTCAATAATATCAACTTCAATTTGATTTTCTTTGAGTAAAATTGGGTGATGCCCCATTTCTTCAACAATAATTGCCGCTGTTTCTTGATCGATCACTTGGTTGATAGTTGCCATTGCACCTAGTTTCATCAAAGAGCGAATCACTTCCGCCGCCTTGACAGACATCCGCGAAGCAAGTTCTGCAACCGTAATGGTTTCCGGAATGGGTACATCATGCACAGTGCGAACCGTTGGTTTTGCAAATTCTTGTTTTAATGCAACAGCTTGACGGCTTTTCCCCGATTTGTGTCGGGAACCAGAGCGCTCATGTGCACCTCGGGCATGGCGATCAGGAATATGTAGCCTAACAGGACTATCTTCAATTTCCTCATCACTCAAGGGGATTGGATGTTTTGTATCTTTTTTAGGTTTACGCGCTTCCACCTTACGAGACTCTTCTCTTTCTCGCTCAAGGGTGCGGGCTGATTTTTCTCTCACACCACCTACTTTGGGTTTAGTCGGCTTATTTTCTGCGGTTACAGTAGTCGGTTTAACTGGCGCTTCCTGTACGAAAGCCTCTGGTGTAGCGTCAGTTACCTTGCCCCCATCAAGCTCCGACATCGGTTCAGTGATATCTAGACCCTCTTGTTTTTCAACAAGTGTAGCGTCAGTCTGCTCTTCTTCTAAAGCATCGGATGCAAAACCTGCTGGGACGTTTTCATTTTCAGACAGCTGTGGCGCAGCTCCTTCTTTTTCAAGTGTTGGCTGAATATAGCTTCGGTTCTTTTTTACCACGACTTTGACAGCCGTTTTACGGCCTTCGATTTTGAGTTCGAATTCACTTTTTCGTTTTAACATCAATTTTTTAGGGGCAGCTATCACTGGTGCGGATTTCGTACTTAGCGCGCTTTTCAAGTGCAATTGCGATTTATCTTGTTCGCTGCTTTTTTGGTCGGTCATAGGCTTGACGCCCCTTATTCAAATTTATATATACTCTTCGCAATTCGATTTTCGACATCCAGTAATTCATTAGTCCTTAAACCATGGTTCGCGTGCTGTCATAATCAACTTTGCAGCAGTTTCTCTATCTAAGCCTTCAATGTCAAGTAAATCATCAACGGCTTGTTCTGCTAAATCTTCCATCGTAATAATATCATGTTGCGCCAATTTGGAAGCAAGTTCAGGGGTCATTCCATCCATCGCCAAGAGATCATCACTCAACATTTCGCTACGTTCAGCTGTTCGCGCCGCCAAGACTTCCTGCGCACGATTACGCAATTCTTTAGCAATATCTTCGTCAAAACCCTCAATAGCTAATAACTCAGAGACTGGAACATACGCAATTTCTTCAAGGGAAGAAAAGCCTTCCTCAATCAAAATAGCAGCAAAATCTTCGTCAACACCAAGCGCATCAACAAAAAGTTGAGATAGGTCTTCGGTTTCTTGCTCAGATTTTGCCTGCGCATCCTCCAGGGACATGACGTTTAAGTTCCAACCGGTTAATTCACTCGCTAATCTTACATTTTGGCCATTACGACCTATCGCTTGCGACAAATGTTCTTGTTTAACAGCAACATCTATCGAATGAGAGTCTTCATCTACGATGATAGATTCGACCTCAGCAGGGGCCATTGCATTAATAACCAGTTGTGCTGGATTTTCATCCCACAAAACAATATCAATTCGCTCACCGCCTAACTCGCCAGAAACGGCTTGCACTCGCGACCCGCGCATACCAACACAAGCGCCGATAGGATCTATACGGCCGTCATTTGTTTTAACAGCAATTTTTGCTCGGATACCTGGATCACGGGCCGCTGCTCTTACTTCAATTACATCTTCGCCAATTTCAGGCACTTCAAGACGGAATAACTCTACCAGCATATTTTTATTTGTACGACTAACAAAAACTTGTGGTCCGCGTGGTTCATAGTGCACATCATAAACATAAACACGTGCCCTGTCATTAATTCGATAGATATCGGAGGGTAGCATTTCTTCACGATAAAGCACTGCTTCTACATTATCACCCAAATCCAGTAATATGATTTCACGCGTTACTTTCTTTACAACACCCGTCACAATCGAGTCTAACTTAGCTTTGAATTGGTTAACCATTTGTCGACGCTCTGCATCACGCATAGCCTGCATTATGATACCTTTAGCTGTTTGAGCATCAATGCGCCCAAACTCTATGGTCTCAATAGGTTCCTCAACAACATCGCCGACCTCGGCTGAAGGCTTGATCTTAACCGCATCACTCAATCGCATTTGTGATGCATCCGCGTCCAAGTCATCTTCAATGACGGTAAAACACCGAAAACTATTTATTTTGCCAGTTACTCTGTTTATTTCGACCCGCAACACACGCTCATCTTCAAATCGTTTTTTTGTAGGCGCGGCCAACGCAGATTCCAACGCCTCAAAAACGTTCTGCGGTAAAATGCCCTTTGCATTTGCTAACGATTCAACTAACGGTAATATTTCTTTACTCATGATTGCTGCCCCACCTTTTTACGCTAGCACTATACTATTAATTTCTAAATAAAATATATATGTGCTTTATCAATTTCATCATAACGGAGTGCGATAAGCTCGCCCCCATCCAACAGCAAATGAATAGTGTCATCATTCGCCTCTTGGAGCAGCCCCAAAAAATTACGCTGCTCATTGCGCAGGGCATGTAATCGCAGCTTGATTCTTTTGCCTACTGCTTGCTGATAATGCTTGGCTTTAAATAATGGGCGCTCAATGCCTGGAGAAGAAATTTCCAGGGTATAAGAACCCGTAATCAGGTCATCAACATCCAACAATGCACTTATATGACGAGTCACTTTCGCACAATCATCGACGTTAATACCGCCTTCTTTATCAAAATAAACTCTAAGTAATTTACCACCGCCCTGCTGCATTAATACGTGGCCGATAAATTCATAGCCCAAGCCCTCAATTTCAGCGTTGAGTAAATTTTCTAATCTCGACTCTTTACTCATTATGTAAGCCCCTCATAACGCTGCTCGCATCATAACAATCCCGAAAACTCAAACGTTTTGGGTATAAAAAACCCCTTAGACAGGGGTTTTCGTTGTTATTGACATAAATTTGGTTGCGGGGGCAGGATTTGAACCTACGACCTTCGGGTTATGAGCCCGACGAGCTACCAGACTGCTCCACCCCGCGTCAACATGGGGCATAGTATATTATAGGTCTACGGATAAAGCAACTAGTTTGTGTGTTTGGCGTCTAAAGAAGTCTAATGGGGCGAAACACCTCTTCTTGATACTTATTTAGTGATCTGAAACCAGCTGAGACATATCAAATGATAACATATACACCCATTGCAACTTCAGATGCGATGGGTAAAAGTGGTAGAAGAAATATGGGTCATTGCCATCTAACAAATCGCCAAAATTTTTGTATGCAATTATTGAACTCAAAAATTGCGCATGTTATACTGCTTAAGAGTTAGGGAAGGTTTCATGGAGATAACTACCTGACATAGGGTTCCAAGGATGGTTTAACACTCTCAGTCATACCGCACCCGCGAAGCGGGTGGCTTGACGGTTGTTAGCAGCCTCAAAGGCTGCCGTTTTAAAGTTCAGATTAAAATTAGAAATTGCCTGTTTCATTTGAGCCCTGTATATCAAGCTGCTCCTGATTCCGGATGTATTCCTTAATTTTCGCCTCCTCAAACCCTACCGTCGAAACAGCATAGCCTC
>JAIELR010000070.1 GCA_019752835.1 Gammaproteobacteria bacterium
TTGAATTGTTAGCTTTGTTTAGAGATTTCTCTTTTTGTTGAGATTCAATACTCTTTTCAGTGCTCATTGCAGCGTTTTGTTTTAGATAACTATTGAGGCAAAAAGATTGCACATTTAAAGTTTTGTTGGTTTCTGTACTTATAGGAAGTTCTTTTTGGGCTAATACAAAAAGAGCTTTCATTTGTGGAGATTCATGCTCCCAACTTGCTCGCATTAAAGCTATTGCATCACGTACCGATGCTGGAAAATTACTCAACTTCTCGGCCGAAAGAAATCCATCTAATCGTTCGCACATAGGGTGAAACTGACTAAATAAATGCGCAATGGTTACTGAATTCCCTGGTAACATTTCTTGTAGTGAGTTATCTAATGAATTATTCAGTAAATTCCCTAGTAGAGTAGTCTCTTGTGAGCTCTCAAGCGAAGGTGAGTAAAATGTTTTTTTCAGACCGTTTATATCGCTTAATAGGGAAAACAAGGAAAGCACGTTCTTGTCCAAAAAAATGGCTTGATAATATTTATCTAAGTAGCCCTTAAGTTTATATATTTGTGCAGCCATGATTTCCTCTGCTGACATATAAATATATGCTGGCAGAGCGAGGTGTGCCAAACTACTATTAGAATTAGGTAGCTTGCCATATTTTAATAAATTATAGGTATCTTCGTAATTTTCTTTTGATTCAGAACAAGCAATAACGTTTGAATTATTTGATTTGTTTTCTGAAATCACAAGCGAATTGCTTTTAATTTCGTTATGACTTCTATTGTTATTATTGTTGTTGTTACGATTGTTGGTATTGTTATTACGATTATTTTCTTTTGGTAAAGAAATGATATGGGATGTAGTGCTTATCGATTTTGATGGAATAGCAGGTTGACTTATAACCTTACCCAGCAAGTTGTTTTTTTTTGCCAATGCATTTGTCGATTTTTTTTTGTCAAAAAATTCAACCGGTACTATTGTTTTTAAATTGATATCCCTCGAGTTAACCACCGCCACATTAAATAAATTCCTTATAGCCTCAAAGTTCTTTTTATGCTCTGCATCATTCTCTTTAAGATTTTTCAGTTTAAAGAAATAGCCATTAATAAATACAGCTTCTAACGTCCCTATTTTTTTGATTTTTGATAATACATCATTAGTAATGTTCCGTAGTTTTTCGCCACGTTCCGTTCGATTTTCATCAAACCACTTTTGAAGAATTTCCCGTAGTTCTCCTAACTGAGCCTGGATAATTTCTTCGGGGGTCATTCCGCTTTTAGTTAAAGTAGAATATATATTCAGAACATTTGCTTTTGGTGCCATTTTCATCTCTATTTATTAATATTAAATTAAAACAATACATTTTAAGCTCTAAAAAAGAGCAATTTACGCATTATAATGATTTAAAAATATATTTCAAGTTAATTTTTACCGTGAATCAGCGCGCGTGAGCAACAAAGCAGCTAGAAAATAATCACGCACTCATCGTAGTTTATCTACCTCTATACCAATCACCATTGAAGTTGCGAACATCCCCCTCACCCTAATCCTCCCAAGGGGAGAGGGAACAGATCTTCGCATCTTGAAGTACGATGGGTATATTTACTATTTGACTTAACACAAAAAGACTTTTGCAGGTCTGCATTCTACTCTGAAGTTACTCTGAAGCAGTTAGCTTCAGAGTAGGCTTGCATATCATTAGGGCTGACTAAAATGGTATCAGAGGGTATTGTCTCAAGGTATTCCATATTCTAGAATCTGGAATATAGACTAAAGAAATATTCAGATCGTTTATTTCTTGAAGTTAAACCTGGAGAAATTGAATATTAATTACCAACCCCACAAATATGCACCAACCTTTATCTAACCCCCAAAAAACTCTATACTGACGCATCTCTTTCAGAAAATTTATAAAAAAGTGTCTTTGTAGAGAACAACCTCTGTGCCTCTCCAAAAAGCGGGCAACCACGGGGGGATTGCCCCTACAAAGATAGCTCACAGCACGAGTTGCCCCTACAAAGGCACTTCACAGCGGAGGCTGCCCTTACAACATCTCAAGGAACTCTCATGGTCTCATCAAAAAAACTCATTACATTAGCTATTTCTTCATTCTTCCTACCCTTAATCGCAACTTATGCAGCGCCTGTCGAACCATCAGATGCTCCTAGCGCGATTACACAACAAATGAATGCAGGTGTGTTACAACAACTTCCGTTTAGTAATACCGAAGATTTTGTGTCAGCGCGACGAGGACTGGTAAGTAAACCGGATTCTTTAATTATAAAAAATGCCAATGGCAGCGTCGTTTGGAATATTGATCAATATACCCATTTTGAAGGCTTAAACACTCCGGCGCCCAATTCGGTGAATCCTGCATTATGGCGATTGGCTCAACTCAACTCGTTATATGGATTATTTAAAGTCACGGAGCATGTGTATCAAGTTCGCGGCTATGATTTATCTGTCATGAGTATTATTGAAGGGAAAACAGGCTATATTATTGTCGATCCGCTGGCGTCAATGGAGCCTGCAAAGGCAGCGATGGATTTAGTGTATAAAACATTAGGCAAAAAACCGATTATTGCGGTTATTTATACCCACAGTCATCTAGATCATTTTGGCGGGGTAAAAGGCGTGATTACTCAGGCTGAGGTGTCAGATGGTCACGTAAAAGTCATTGCGCCCGAGGGCTTCATGGAAGAATCTATCAGCGAAAACATCGTGGCTGGCAATGCGATGACGCGCCGCGCGATGTATATGTATGGCTCATTATTACCTGTTAATGCAATGGGACAGGTAGATGCGGGGATCGGTAAGGCAACTTCATCCGGCACCCCTACTCTGATTCCGCCGACTGATATTATTAAAAAAACTGGTCAAACTATGGTGTTAGATGGGGTAAAGTTTATCTTTCAATATACACCAGGTACCGAAGCACCGGCTGAAATGAATTTTTATTTACCACAATTTCATGCCTTATGTATTGCTGAAAATGCTGTTCATTCTATGCATAATCTCTATTCGCTGCGTGGTGCTAAAGTTCGCAATGCCGAAAACTGGGTAAAATATTTAAATCAAACGATTACTTTATACGGTAAAGAAAGCGATGTTCTTTTCGCTTCGCACACCTGGCCAGTTTGGGGCAATCAAAATGTAATTCAATACTTAGAAAATCAGCGCGATATGTATAAGTATATCCATGATCAAACTTTACGTTTGGCAAACAAGGGCGAAACTATGGACGAAATTGCCGAGCAATTAAAATTACCCCCTACTTTGGCTAATTTATGGTATACCCAAGGTTATTATGGCTCGATCAGTCAAAATGCAAAGGCGGTTTATCAAATGTATTTAGGTTGGTATAATGGCAATCCAGCAGACTTAAATCCCCTGCCCCCTGTTGAAACCGCGATTAAAACCGTTGATTATATGGGCGGTGCCGCGATTGTCATACAAAAAGCACAACACGATTATGACCAAGGTAATTATCGTTGGGTTGCGCAAATCATGAATGATGTGGTGATGGCGGATCCGAATAATCAACAAGCCGAAAATCTCTTAGCTCGAGCTTATGAGCAATTAGGTTATCAAACCGAAAATGCAACATGGCGAAATGTTTATCTTACGGGGGCATTAGAGCTTAGAAAAGGCGTCAATGTCCTGCATCAAATGACATCCGCTTCACCTGATATTATGGCCGCAATGACGCCAGAAATGTTGTTCAACTATATGGCTATTCGTTTAAATCCAGATAAAGCGGGTGACAAAAAAATTATCCTTAATTTTATTTTAACCGATAATAATGCTCACTATGTACTTGAATTAAACAACGACGTTTTAAATACCTTCGCCGATGAACAAGACAAATCTAGTGATGCAACTTTAACCCTAAATAGCGCAACCTTAAATAAAATACTCTCGGGACAATTATCCATTGATGATGCAATTAAGGCAAATAAAGTAACGATTACTGGGGATAAAAATAAAGTCAATGAATTATTGAGCCTTATGGATAGTTTCAATCCGGACTTTAATATTGTTACGCCCTAAGACTGGCTTGAGTTATAGGTATAGAGTATGATTAACTGGAAACATTATAAAATCTGATCAAAGGGACTAACATCCAGGAGCTGGAATGAAATACGTTGATTATTACCAAATATTAGGCGTTGAACGAACTGCGAGTTTAGCTGATATTAAACAAGCTTATCGGAAACTTGCTCATAAATATCATCCGGATGTTTCGACTCATCCAGAAGGTGAGGAAAAATTTAAGGCCGTTGCCGAAGCATATGCGACTCTGAAAGATCCTGAAAAACGCGCTGAATATGATAAATTAGGCACCCATCAACCCGGTGAAGAATTTGTGACGCCAAAAAATTGGCAAGAGAGTTTTCACGAAGGAAATGCGGCTTTCGATGATGTCGATTTGGCGGATTTTTTTGCTGCATTTTCAGGTCGTCAGCATCATCGATCAGCACCCAGAAAAGGCCAAGATTATGAAGTTCCATTAAGCATTACGCTAGAGCAAGCTTATCATGGCGCAGAAGTGGAAATTACCCTACCGATGCCTGAATATGACGCCCAAGGCTTACCACACCGAAAACAACACACTTTTAAAGTTCGGATTCCCAAAGGGGCATCTGATGGTCAGCGGCTGCGCTTGACTGGAAAAGGTGGGCCTGGTTTGAATAGCGGAAAAGCAGGTGATTTATATCTCGCTATGTCTATACAACCTCATTCGCTTTACCATGTTCATGGTAAAAATTTATCGATGGACTTGCCAATAGCTCCATGGGAAGCAGTACTCGGCGCAAAAGTAAATGTACCGACCTTAGGCGGAACCGTTGAACTTAATATTCCCGCGGGTGTGACAAATAAGACTAAATTACGCTTGGCTAATCGGGGATTACCGATGCCAGATGGCAAAATGGGTGATTTATTTGTGATTTGCCGAATTGATGTGCCTAAAGTGGTCACAGAACAAGAGCGAAAATTATTTGAGCAATTAGCAATACAATCGCATTTTAACCCGCGAGTTGCGTTAACGGCAGGAGCAAAATAATGACTATTCATATTAATGAAACGATTTGGCTGAATGAAACAGCAACCTGCTCTATTGAACATCTATCTGAAATTTCAGGTTTGTCTGTTTCTGAGTTGGTCGAATTAGTTGAGACGGGCGTGCTCTTACCCAGTAATAATGATCCAGAACATTATGAGTTTCAATTGAGCTATGTCGTTATTGCAAGAACAGCGCGACGCTTGCGTGATGATTTTGAGCTTGATACGCGTGGATTAGCTGTCGCGTTGCATTTATTAAAGCGAATTAATGCACTGGAAAGAGAGTTGGGCCATAACTGAGAGATCCCCAGGTATTTTTTAAACAGTGTAGATGGTGTCTTGAAAGTCAACATCTTTATTCTAAAATAGTTGAGAAAT
>JAIELR010000139.1 GCA_019752835.1 Gammaproteobacteria bacterium
TGCCGCGAATGCCTGAAAAATTCCCACAAATTTAGTAGTAGAATACCCGCAGACTTGTATACCCGGATTAACTATCCTGTTATGTAGTCGAATATGATAATATAATAATATTTACATTCATAAAGTTACAAGCACACTAACAAAACTTTGTAAGACAGTTAGCCTATTTTTGTAAGATGGAATAAAAAATATCTTCATTCTTTTTGATAAATGTATTGACATCATTCAATAGCTCTGTATAATTGATTCATCAGTTAGATAAATCAACAAGGAGAAGAAAATGAAAAACTTTTTAGAAAGTATCGGAGTTAAAATTCCAGAAGGTGCAGTTAGTTACAATACCGAAGGCTCCAACAAAATCATATTCCTGATCGGCCAAACTGGGAAGTTTGTTGAGTCAAATCTTACTCAAGATCAAGCAAATGAAATGAAGAAGGGTGGATGTTTCGGAAGCTTTGGTTGGGAAATCTGAATGAAAGGCGGTAAACGCGAAGGATCAGGCCGCCCCCGGTCTGATTCTGCAAAAAAGATGGTTACGTTTAGATTGTCTCTTGATGTGATTGAATATCTTGAAAAATGTGACAAGCCGAAAATTGAGATTGTTGAAGAAGCTTTACGGGAGCATAAGGAAAATCACTCTTCCCAATAACGCCATCCACCAAGCCGCACAGCCGCCCAAAAGCACCATGCCCCGAAGTATGCCCACAAATTATTTAAGATGCTTCCAAGCGTGACATTTTCGTATTCTGACAAGCTGATACGTTCGCAGCCATAACGAGCGCCGCGCAGCACTTTATCAGCCATTGCACGATCAACAATAAGCCCGTTTCCGGTATTGTGCGGCTTGCTGTAGAGATAATCGTGTAACACGCCTTCTTGATCGCCCCTGCCACCAAATATCCAGTAAATAAATGGTAGTCTCGGCACGCTTGAAAAGTCAGTTATAAATCCGGTTGGTACGACAATTAAGCCGACCGTTGACGATTCGTAAATTAATGGTGACAATAATCTCCACTGCTTGCGTCCGTTTTTGTCCGGCAAGCGCTTAACGTCTAACTCCGTGAGAAATCTGCCCATCATTTCACCAGGCCATAAAATTTATTAAACTGATTAACGCGATCCTCAAGTCCGTGATAACCACCATTTATTTTTTTGGTGATATCCGCAACCACTTGTTGATCTGCACCAAGATCAGCCAGATCATTAAGTTTTCGAGAATTCCAAAACCATCCGGCAGAAAATAAAGGATATTTCATTGCGACAAAATCAGGATTCCCGACCACGTCATCACTCACGGCCAGATCAAAAGCCTTGTAATTATCATGCCCGGTTAGTTGGATATAACCGCGCCCACGATATCTATAACCATCGCCCGAGTCTTCCTCACGATTACCCATCCGGTTTGCGTAAACTCTGCTTGCAATGATGACTGGATTACGTGCATACAGTTTTGCTTGATCCGGATTAAAATACTTTGGAAACACTTGCATCAGACGTTCCGATGAATAATTGAGATTTTCTTCTTTCCGTGAAAACCCCATCGATTCGTGATGGCATTGCGCAAGAAAATGAGCGATCCGTAGGGGTGAACTTAATTGAAACCTTGTGGCAGTATCGAATAATTCTTCATAGACAGATTCAGGAATATTGCCTTTCAGTGCTGATAAATTGATCACTTGCTACCGCTCCAAATAATGATTGCAAAAATTAAACAGCCCACAAAAATCACAGTTGATGACAACGTTGTTGCATATTCATAAACGCTCATTCTGATTCTGGTATCTGGTTAATCCACAGTTCGCATGAATTCGCCAGCGCTATTGTGGTTGCCGCAATTGTTGTATCAACTTCAGGATTCTCTCTTTCTCTGCTTTGGGAATTGTCAACGGTTCTGGGCATGGCGTTCCTACAGCGACTGGCACTGTTTGACATGCGCTTAGTAAGATTATCAACATCACGCTGAAAGTTGCTTGCATGATCTGCGTAAGTTTTGGCTGCATTGTAAGACCTCTCTGCGTTTTGTTTGTTGATCAAATCCACTTCTTTATTCTTTTTTTCCAAAAGCCGCTGTGTAGCTTTTTGATACTCTGCCGCTGCCCGGTCATATCCACCTTGATCAATCTTGTGATGGATGTATGCCAGCGCAATTAAGGCCGAAGCTACACCGATTATTTGCGGCAAATATTTTTTAACTAAACTAATCATTAATCCGATTGGCATATATGGCCTATTTAAACAAAAAGTGGTACGCGGCAAGGATTGGAGTTATCCCGGCCGCAATCGCCGCCACATAAAGAAACCAACCTTTAACCGTGTCTATCACTATGTATTTATTACGGGTTCGCTGCATCGAAGGGATATAGCCGCCAAACTCCTCGATTTTTGATAAGATGGCTTTCAATGTCTCATCAATAGCACTCTGAATTTTTATCGAGTCGGAATGTCTACGATTATGTTCGGCATGTTGAGAATCACAGTGTTCTTTGTGATCTTCAAGAATTTTTAGTCTATCCTCATGACGTTGCAATCTGTTCATGGTTTCAGTGTCCATAATTTTCGGAAACCTCATAATAAACCCCAATCTAGTTAATTGATGTGAGAAAAATCACACTATCGAGCTGATTTAAGCCACATGTCATAAAACGCAATTCCAATTACGCTACTTGTGCCGCCCACGCTCATCCAAACTCTAGGGCCAATCATTGTCGTTAAAGCTGGCAAGTTTGCTGATATCGTGCCGCTGGCAGTGTTTCCGGTATTGACATCGATCAATGTGTAATTGACTATGCTTGATCCTGGCAAAGAGTACATGCGCAGCTGATAAACCTGCGTTCGGTCAGTTGTTGGAACTGGGAAACTCGAACCCAGATCAACTTTTGTGCATGTGTCGGCATTATCGTTGTGCATAAACTGTACATTTGTATCAGCAGCGTCCCATCCAATGCCAAATAAATCTGTCAATCCGGAAGGCTGAACATCTGTTGGCGCTGACGTTGAATTGTGCAAGCCGCAAAATGCGCGATTAGTTGTCGTCGCAACACCTGTTGCCGGTGCCCACTCGCAAAAGAAAGTAAATCCGGTTTGCAAACATTGCTGCAAAGTAGGTGCATGTAGACCAACCACAGCAGATGTACTTGCAACTGTAACCAATGATTCAAGATGTCCGCTGATGTCATAGGTGCTCGCATTTGACGTTGCGCTATTTGTCAACGTGCCGGTTGCAGTTAGAGCTGGGCCACCAGTAGCGTTTATTGACGAATTATTCCCGTGCGCAGTCCAACGCCTGAAACGTTGAGTGAATGCGGAATCGTTGTAGTTGTTACGAATATCTGTAATGCCGGAATCCGATGTCGTTAATCCCAAAGCTCTGATAAGTTGCAGCCGCTCGCGCATTGCCGCCAAAGATAACCAGCCCATTATGCGTCCTCACCGTAAGATAAACCTGCGCCAGTGCCATTAGTGCCAAGATGGATATAATCATTAGTTGCAACACCTGCGGAATTTTGCGCCCAGTCAGTGTCACCGTTTGATTTCTTCGTGCGCAACCATGCCCAGTAAGGCTCTGCTTCAAGCGTGTTTGGCGATCTTGCGAAGCCCGTATAATCATAAGTTGCATCAGATTCATTGCGAGTCTTTGGGATGTTGATATCTATTAATCCTGTGCGGTCGTAAGCCATTTTATGTCCTCAAGTGATATATAAAAGTGGCCTTGTTGTGATTGGCCTGTTTGCTGTGGTTTTTAAATACTCGACATACTCAACATAATTAAGCTGCCCTTCTGATGTGCCTGTGCTTGCTGATGTGACCTGGAAGAAAACGTGCGTTGCGCCTTTGTAGTCATGCGTTCCGTCAGGATTCCATGCCGAATGATCATTCGGTGGTGTAGCTGGATTCCGAGGCGTAACCGCGTATGTAACGAGCTGATCCAATGTGTGAGGAGGCAAGTAGTTTGGATCACCGATATCCCGAGGAATACCTACTTCCCATCCTGTTCTTGCGCCAGTTCCAGTTGCTGATGTGGCGTTTATTGTTACAGTTCCCGCATTAACCCCAGTTGCAACATAACCAGTTATCGTTCCGTAAATTACGGCTTGCGTAGGTTTGTTAACGTCATGTAACAGCACGATACTTTTGCCAACTTCCATAGTTGTGGCTGATGCCGTTGGTGCGTTAAGATTTGTGGACGATATCGTTAAAACTGCTGTTTTTGTTCCCGGTATGCCTGTTCCTGGATTTACGCTTGTCGCGCTGTAATATTCCGATCCATCAACACCTTTATGACGGCGAGTATCAGGACTGAGTAATGCAGCATATGAGCATGATGTAACCGCGTGAGGCTGATTGTTTTGATAGATTTTCTTTGAACTGAGTTTTAGATCAATGTCGCCACCTGCCCAAGCATCCTGAACTAAATTACCAACCTGATATTGCGTGTAAAGTACCGATGGATTCAAAGGCAGCATCGTATACATTGTGTCCGGTGAGCCGCCAATTGGAGCAACAGGACTATTTGCTGATATCATCAATTCGCACTTACTCAGACTTGGCCTTGCTGCAACTACCGCGCCGAAAAGATTCTGGAAATACTGATACATGATCGATGCGTTCGATGTAGGGGTTACTGCTCCGGTTGTGTCGCCCGGTGTCGACATTCCGGTGACCGTATTTGAGAGCGCATTCAACGGAGCGGTTTCGTTGATTATGACCCCAGCAAAACTTGGATCATCGTTGTACGCATTTCCGATAGCTATCAGCCATGCTTGCAGACGCAAGGCAACGTCAGGCACCCACAATTTAGCCGCCCGTGATCTTGTTCCTGCATTGTTTCCAGCTCCTAACGTGCCTTCGTATTCGCCGTTTCTACTTGCTCCTGTACCACCAGTTGACCACGCATTACCAGTTCCACCAGCATAACCAACCCCGCCGCTTTGTTGCATGTATGCTGGGACAATCGGAGTGGATGAGGTTGTTGTTCCGTCATAGTTTCTATGAAATAGTTTTACCCACCATTTGCATCCGTTCTCAGGGGAAAGACTTAATGCCGCATTGATATTTACGGTCATAGTCTTTAACTGCTCGAATCTGGTAAAGTCGTAATTTCCTATTCCAGGATTTGCGACAGTATCTTCCGCAGCATTCCAGCTGACATTAGCTCCTATGTCTGGAAATACATCGCCTGTCGTGGCTGTATGTATTGCCACAACATCAGTTTCAACCCTAGCTCTATGAGCGCTGTTTGATATTGGTGTACTTGCCAATAAAAGAACAAAATTAGGATTGAAGCGAATCGTATCGACCTGAGCAATAGGATTCTCCCGGTATATCTCAAGCCGGTTATAAACTCCGCCAAAACCTACCATATGACGCTCACTGTAGCTGCGTTTAATTCAATAA
>JAIELR010000031.1 GCA_019752835.1 Gammaproteobacteria bacterium
TTTGAATGAATTAAATCAACGCTCTGCGTTACCTGAAAAAGCCCTTGCCCTTATTCAAGCGAATGAAACAAAATATCCCGCTAAAAGCCGCGTTGATTATGAGCGAATTCGTGAGCTATTAAATGGACAGCCCGAGCAAATTGCTTCTGCTTATTTGGGTGAGCCCACGAGCAAAAATAGCCGTGAATGGCGATATGGCTCGCTCAAGGAGTGCGTTGTTACGTTGAGGGGCAGCCATGCAGGGAAATGGTATAACCATATGCATGGCGTGGGCGGTGATATGCTAAAGCTCATATCACATACCACGGGTATTGCATACGGCAAATCGCTGGTGGAAGAGGCCTCGCGTTTTCTGGGAGGATATATTCCACAGAAAACAGCCATCGATTTTAGGATCCAAAAAAAGGATCCTAAAAATGACGGCTTAAAAGAGGAGCAAAATGCGGAGCTCAAAAAACGCCTCTCGGCGGTGAGTGCGATTGTTAAATCCACCGTACCCATCGAAGGCACGTTGGCTGAGCGGTATTTACGGGAGCATCGGGGTATTGATGGTGATTTGAGTTCGAGCAATCTACGGTATCATCCAGCGCTTAAAAACTGGATGACGCGCACGGTGCATCCGGCACTGGTCGCGACGGCTAGAAATGCGCAAGGCGAGATTGTGGGGCTACAAGCGACCTTCTTAGATCCAACGACAGCAAAAAAAGCCGATTTAAAGCAAAACACCAAATTATCACGAGGGCTCACCAGTGAGGGGGCGCTCATCCATCAGGGCAAATCGGATGGGGTGATGGCCTATGCCGAGGGGCTCGAAACTGCCTTGAGCGTTGCACAGGGGCATCCTGATTGGAATGTCCACTTGACCTTTGGCGTTACGAATTTTGCCAAAGTGCCGCTCAAAGCTGAATCTCAATCGGTGGTATTGTGTGCTGATAATGATGGTGTAGATTCAGGCACCGCAAAAACCTTGGAAAAAACTGCACAAAAACTCGCGGCTAAGGGCAAGGAGGTATATGTTGCCTTGCCAACCAAGCCAAATAGCATTCATAAATATGATTTTAATGATTTGCTTAAACATGACGGGAAAGAGGCGGTTAAAGACGCATTAGACAATCGCACACTGTATAAACAGGCTGTGACACCAAAGACACTCAAAGCCCAGTTAGCGCCTTATGTATCACGCTTAAGCGAGCATGACGCTATAGATCGTAAGAACGAAAAAGTAACGCCTGGCGAATTTTCATTCCCTGATAAAACTTATTGGACAAGTGACGTTGTTAAAAAGGAAATTTTGGCTTTGGAAAATGAGAAACATCCTGCGGTAAAAAGCTTATTACGACTTTATGCGCTTGGCGAGCGAAAAGATTTCTCACCTTTAGTGGTCAAAAGCTTAAACGAAGCCCTAAGCAAATGGGATGAGCATCCTAAATTGAAGAGTAAACTGGCAGAAAGGGCGAGCATTCTTCTTTCAACATCACTAAACATAGCTAAGGGGCATGAGCAAGATATATCACATTGATTTCTGTTTAAACTCGATCTTCAAGTTTTTATAAGGACAAGCCGCTGTTGTTGTTGGCGAGCGGTTAATTATTGAAAAGCCTCATCAAAAGACATGTCCGCATGACGCATGTGTTTAATGGACGAACGCAATTGGAACAAATCTGAAATTTTATCGGCATACTGTTCAAACATCTTTTTTGGATTGTCACTGGAGACAGTTTCCTCTTGGATATGAAGAAAGTAACGGCAGAAATCCAATATGATCTAATAGCGCCGGACATTTGATAACTTTTTACTAGGATTGGGGCCAAACCTCAATATGTAACTGGGCCATTTTTGCACAATGATGGCTATCCTATACAGGCCACTACCTACCAGCTTGATATGCTCATCATAATTTGTAGAGACTTTGTAGCATGCACACAAGATTTTTTAAATAACATAAAAGGTCATTATCTCGGTGATGAGAAAGCTACAATATTAAATTCCGTGACAATTATGAAAGCCTTAGGGCCGTTTTGTTTACAAGAAAAAATTCTAGAACATTTAAGTTTGGGCTATTTGGGACGATGTTAGATAATAGAAAAGCTATTTATGAAAATTTATATTTATATAAAGATGATTTTGCTTCGTTGTGGGGGATACCGTCCGAGTATGCCCCGAATATCGAACTTGAATTACCTGAAGCTCATGAGGCTCACGCCGCTGCGCCAAACGCAGGCTGTTTCATATCATGATAAATTTAAATTAAAGCAAGGCTCAACGAGGGAAGTGTAATATAACTAGTTTTATGCTGCTGCATTTAAGAAGACACCGTCAAGTTGTTTAGCCAAGGGGAAAAAATGTTCAAAATAAGCCTTTCATCCGACTTTTAGGCGCATTTCAGCTGAGAGGTCATTTGTTTTTCCTGCTGCTTCGTTGGTTGATGGGAATTTTTCGCTCGATTATTCAGGTCTTTATCCTGCCGATGCTCTGTGTGTGGTAATAGAGGTTCTTAGAGGAGCGAGCCGCAGTAATCCGGCCTGCTTACTCGACGAACCCCTGATCCTTCATGCCATTATTAAAAAAACACCAAAAACGCCATTGAGAGAGTTGAAATTTGCTAAAGACCGAATGAAAGAGGTAAGATCATGAAACCAAAACGAATTTCCCACAAGGATTTTAAGAAAGAACTTTTACAAGATTCTGAAGTGCAAAAAAAATATCAGGATTTGGCAGAAGAGTATCAACTAATTGATGAAATGTTACGCGCAAGAAAAAGGGTTGGATTTTCACAAGTAGCAGTGGCTGAAAAAATGCATACTACAGCATCGGTAATTTCTAGGCTAGAGTCATTAGGTACGTCGACTCGACCTTCCCTTTCATTTAGCACGTTAAAGAAGTACGCTCATGCATTAGGGTGTAAATTGTCAATTAAGCTTGTTCCTGTTCGATAAGCAAATATTAATAGGTAAGACAGGGGCAGTATGAAAGCGAAACAAAGTATATCTGATGTAAAACCTGATGCTATTGAAAAACTAATATATAAGGTTGATTGCTTAGAATATCAGGGCAAACAATGCTATTATCGCTCATGCTCAAATAGTCCCATTATGTCACATACAATACCGAGGAATTACCTTTATAAACTAGATAGTGATTTAAAAAATGTCTTAACGTTTGAGTCAGCAATGTCAGCCATCGCCAAGAAGCAAATGCCAGTGATCATGAAACAAGTTAATCAGGGTAAATTTTCCAGCTTTCGGGGTTTTTGTCAAGAGCATGACTGCAGCCTGTTTAAAGTAATAGATAATTATGATGGAGAAGTAACTCAAGAAAAAATAGCTCTCGTTCATTACAGAAATATTTGTTATGGAGTTAACCATATACAAACTCAGAAATTACGACTTTCTCATGTTTCTATGCAACAATTTGTAGAAACGCAACCAGCACCAGAAGAAATTCATAAACTAGTAAAAAAAATACAAAATGGAGGCTTAGTTAACCGTTTGAATTACTGCCTAAATGAGCATCTAAAACGGAAAAAAAAACTTGAGCACATTATTCAAACTCATAGTTTTGATGAAATCGAATATCGGGTGCTTTATGGCAGCAGGGATGATCCCATATTTAGTGGTAGGTCAGCATATTTATTACATAAAAATCACGGTTTGTTTAAATCACCTGGTTACAGTCATATGCCATGGATCACATATATGACATTACTAACAAAACAAACCAATGATTTAGTATTTTGTTGGCTAAAGGGTGATGAGTTTTACGCTAAAAATCTTAATAATTTATTAAAAAAAGAAGAATATAAAAAAACCATCGGAGGATTAGCTTATGCTTGCAGTGATGCATTTGCTGTTAAGAGAGAGACTTATGAGAAAAACTCTTCTTTAATAGCAGCTCTTAATAATTTTAGGGTTTATTGAGGGATAAGTAACCGTGTTTCGTAGAGATACGGCCACCGTTGAAGCCATTACAGTCAATAGAAAGAAAAATACTAAATAATTAGTAACATATTGGGCTTCAGACCCCTACATAATCAGCTTTTTTCTCTATAATTTTTGCTGCAATCTCTTTTTGGCAGTTCAATGCATCTACGGTAACAATGGCGCCTTCTAAAACCAGGCACTCTAATAATTTCGGTACCGCTGTAATTTCATTTGATTTATCTTCAATTTTTAGTTGTCCTAATACTAATTCATTTGCCGCTGAAAAAGCGCTTACCATATGAATGGCTGATTTTGACGATGCTTTATCAAATGATTTCCTTAATGCATTACCGTCTATTGCCACAATATCGCCTTGGGTATACTCCGATAACGCAGCTACCCAACTCATAAAACATTCTCCAAACTGCTCCGGATTTAAGTTCGAAAATAAATCACCAAATGTATCATGAGATGGTGTAAAGCCCTCATTTTCAAGCCGTAGAAATGTTTTAAACCACGATTCTTTCGCTAAATCAAAATCTTCAATTTGCGTCCGATGTTGCGCTCCACATATAATTGCATATATGGGCACTTTTTGTCCTTAATCGTGATTTTAAGGACGCTATCTTAGCTAACTCAATGATGTTTGACTAATTTATAATCCGATAAACCTGTTATCCCGTCAATTGCCCCTAGCTTTTTTAACTCCATTACGTTACTTTTATCCACGTGGTGTACTCCTATTCCGATTGTTTAGTCCACAATCAGGATACACCACCTAATGATTCCTTTCACCCCGCACACAACTTTCGATTATAGCTCGACAAAAAGACCCTGAAACCAACTTAAGGAAATGAAATGATTCAATCGCTTGAAGATCAAAAAGACCAAATAAAAACTCTTCGTGAAAATGAAAAAGAGGAAACAATAGAACCAATAAGATTCATTATAAAAGAATATATAATCGAACTAGAAAAAATTAAATCTGAAATCTCACCAGGAAATTACAGCGAGCTAATGGAGACAATTGGGGAACTATTGGTTCATTTAGCTGATTGTTATGACCATACTCGTGCCACATTAAAAATTTTAGAGCCGGATTTCTTTGACGTTGAATCACTATTAGGACAACAGTTATCATATGTTATTGAGAAATATAGAAATCTTTTAAAATATATATCTAAATCCCGCATTCAGCATTTGACTTTCTCAAGTCATATCCCTAACTCTTTCGGGTTTATAGATTATATACTTAATAATTCAGCATTACAAACATTGACTATTGACGCAGAATATTTTGAGTCAGCCTTAATTGAAAGCCCTTTTTTCTACGATGCAGTTAACTCAGCCCCCCAACTTTTCCTTATTAGAGTTGGAGTAGGTGAGTGTCAGGAAGATGATGATATCCGTGATAGTTATAAGGAAATAAAAAAAGAATTTTTAAACAAATTTGATCCT
>JAIELR010000084.1 GCA_019752835.1 Gammaproteobacteria bacterium
CCTTATAAAGTCAGAGGTATTGTAGCCCGGATGTAGCGCAGCGCAATCCGGGGAATGTATCCTGCAAAATATCTCCTCCCCGGATTTGACTTCGTGGAGGGCTCTCACAGGATATACACCGGATTGCGCTGCGCTACATCCGGCTACAATATTATTGCGTTGTACCCGTGCTACTATCTGTTGACGTAGTTGTTGGACTACTGGCAGCCGCTCCAGCCGCACTACTATCTGTTGCAACTGGGCTGCTTGTCGTCGTCGTTCCAGCAGAGCTGCTATCGGTTGTCGTAGTTTGAGCAGGTGCCGCTGTCGTTGTATTAACGGTGTTGTTAATCGTCACATTGACCGGCTGGCTGGATTTTGTAGACGTTCCACTATTCCCGCTACCATTAGAACTATTCGCTGTGTAAGGAACAAAAGTCGTTGGCGCGTAAGGAACAGGCGCATAAACCGACATCGTGTTCGACGGATAAGGATAATACGTTGGATAAACTACTGTATTGGTATTGTGGTTGCTTGTTGCTTGAACAACATTCG
Organism: Gammaproteobacteria bacterium; assembly: GCA_019752835.1. The sequence continues at coordinate 535 of JAIELR010000084.1, forward strand.
CAAACAGCGAGACGCCTAAGGCAACAGCAAGGAATGTATTCACGTTATTATAATTATTGTAGTAACCGCCGTAAGAATTCCAATGGTAAGGCGCGATAACAACTGGCTGTCTTACGACAACAGCACCATACCCGCCACCTCGGTAATTATTTATAACGACTGGCGAATTATGATTCACAATAACCGGTGAATGACCGCGATTCACGACAACCGGTGAACCCAAATGATTAACCTCAATAGGTTGAGTCGCATGGGGCCCCAATACCGTGTTGCCTCTATTAACTGTATTAACCGTATTCGTATGCCTAATCGTTGTACTTGAATGATAATTAACATTTTGGTTTACAACAGTGCGGCCTTGATTGACGCTCATGGTCTGCGTGTTATAGTGATGAATACCACCATTAGCTTGTGAAAAAGATTGAACATTTGGGTTAACAGCACGTGCTGGCTGTTGAAAATTACGGGTTGGCGAATTTGAAAAACGTCCCCCAACAGCTCGTTGTGTTTGATTAAAGGGATGATGGTTCTGTATACCCTGAGCCATATGGCCCTGACCACGCATAGCATGACCCGCCAGCGCAGCTTTTGGAACAAAGGCAAATGCCTGACCCGCTGTCAAACTGACACATAAGAGTCCGACGGTCATTTTTGTTAGTGTGTTTTTCATAGTACCTCTTTTTTTAAATCTATTTTCATTTTACACCTATCCGAAAAAACTATACCACACAGTTAATCATTACACCTATATGTATATAATAAAATATGCATATTAAGGAAATGTTAAATATTTAATCTATTGACAGTTGTTTAGAATATCTTACAATCCGCCGTCAGCGCTTTTCGATGGTCAACCATTGAGCGTCTGGTGTACTTGGAGTTGTTTATTTTTAAATAAAATCCCATCTTACTAATATATAAGGTAAAAAAAATGAAACCAATAAATAAAGCTGTTTTGCTCGCTGTCTCAGCCCTTGGACTTTGCTCTTCTGTTTATGCAGCCGATAATGGACTTTATGCTGGAGCCCAATTGGGTTATGCCAATATCGATAACTCCGTATCAAGCCTTGATGTTTCCTCAACGCCACTCAATATTAATGGGCATTATGTCGGCCAAGTAAGTGGCTTCAAAAACCCAAGCGTAGATAACGGCGACATAGGCGGGCGGGCTTATTTAGGTTATCAATTTAATCGATATTTCTCTCTTGAAGCCGGTTACACCCAATATGCCGATACCGATGTCAATAATATCGCTGGTTTCCATAATCAAGATATCTCTCTTTATGAGGGCGCTATCGATACCGTTGGTAAGTTTTCGTTGCCTATCGGAAAGCGCGTCAATCTTTATGCCAAAGGCGGTGCTGCATATGTGATGACTCAAGGTGTAGACAGCTCAATAAATCAAGTAATTCGCCCCCTAAATGTAAGCTCATCATTTGAAACATCTACCACTAATATCGACGAATTCCGTCCAACTTATGGCTTTGGTGCAAGCTTTGACATAACCAATCATTTAAGTACCGACGTTTCTTGGTCGCAAATTGTGGGTGGCAATAATATTCCTACCACCAATTTCACAGCACTGGGTTTATCTTATCATCTTTAAATCGCTTTAAATGCCTGAAGATTGCATAATCTGCAATCTTCGGCTACAAGAGCTCAGCGCATAAAAATAAACCCGATCGGGTTGATTAAAGTCGAATTGGGCATTAATCGCATCAAATAATCCCGATCGGGACTATTTTACTCAATTAATCGGGTAGGTTAAATTGATGCTAGAATTAATGGGTACCAAAGTCTATGAAATTAAATCCAACCTTGGAATAAACTAAGCACTTAAGATAGAGTGGCTTTGATTAGGTATCTCAATTTTATCAACGACTGAATATTTTTCAATTATTGCTCTATGGTTCGGGTAAGTTTTTATCAAACCCTCTTTTATACCTAATTCAAAATCATCAAACATAAAACCTGGACGCACCTCACATTCCACAAAAGAGAATAAATGCTTATCATTTACAGACGCTGCAAACCACTGCGAATGTCCGACCAGAAATTCACTAACTGCGTCAATTTCTTCATTCGGGTTTCCTATTTTAACTTGCGCCAAATTAGCATTATGATCAATTATGTGCAATGTTAATGAAGAATCCTCTTTAAAACGCCAAATTTCATCTGAGGCAACTTTGTGCCAAGCAGAAAAATCATTTCCGATTAAGAAATAATTTATTTTTGTAAATTCTGGTCTTGTTCGATCTCCTTTATATCTTGACGAAACAGCTATTTTATTTGGTGATTTATATATTTGAATATAATATCCACCTTCTGGGTGCTTCCGAAGGTTATTTTCCTCTATGATTCTATTAACTCTATTTTCTAAATATTCATTTTCAAGCATTTTTCATATTTCCGTATAAATATCAAATTATTTTTTGTTTTTTATATAGTCTCTGTCGTACAATTAAAACAACCATGAATAACGACTTAACGGTAATTATAATAACCGTTCGGTGTTAACTCAAGTGCGCTAATAGCGTAATTTGCTAAGGCAATATTACTATCAACATAAGGAAAATCACAATAATCTTGAACATCAAGTAATAATGACAACTCTGTACAAGCAAGTATTGCGGATTGACAACCAATTGATTTCAACCGAACAAATATATTTCTTATCTCATCTCGAACAGCTATTTTTCCTGAAGAAATGATATTATTAATGACCTCTTGTTCTTGCGGGAGTAAGTTAACTATTTGAATATTAGCCGCAGCTAATTTTTTGTGATACAAGCGACTCTTAATAGTTCCTTCTGAACCTAATATTGCAACCGAATGAATATTATTACAAGCGTCTAAAACAGCATCAATTATACTCAATAACCGAACATTTGGATAAACCGCATTAACTTTTAATTGCAATTGCTCAAATGCAATATGAACACTGTTTGCCGAAATAATAATTATATCAACACCTTTTTCAGCAAGTGTCGATATACCTGTATAAAGAGTATCAACAATAACGTTTATTTTCTCATTATTATCGATAATTTTATTAGCTTGTCGAAATGCCTCTTTCTGCGGGTCATCATACACCAGAACATTTGTATCAACTGGCAAGCGCTTAATAATACCATCGTAACAAGCTGCTCCTGCTATCTCACTGATTGCATAGACAATACCTATTGTTTTTTTCATAAAAATTCTCTCGCTAAACTGATTAAGTCAAAATTCAGTATTAATGGCATTAAATGCCCCGATTTAGATACTACTTGAATAACTGAAAGTATATAGTCTCTGTCACGTAATTAACAACACCCCATAAATTCGTTATTGCGAGGAGCATAGCGATGTAGCAATCCAGATCAGTATTGAACATTTTTTAAATTTTTTGCCACGCTGTCGCTCGTGACCGCATAACTCCAACGGAATTATTTGAGTTTTGCCTCAGTAACTATATCCAAAAAAAATAAAATTTTGTCATGCACGGAATCGTATACTCTTTTCTATTAATAATTTGATTTTTTATAGAACCTACTGTACTATATTTTGAATGTTGTAGAAATAACGATTTGAATTATAAGCAATTACTGGTTCTAACTTTATCATAGGAAATTTATGAATGCATCTAGCGTGAGTAATATACATTCCCCGAAAGAAGGTTTTGCAGAGCGGCTTAATCATGCTTTAGACCTCAATAGCATTCCACCGAAGGGAAAAGGCCGACAAGTCATTTTAGCCAAAATGTTCGGGGTATCGCAGCGAGGGGCTGGAAAATGGTTAGAGGCCGAAGTCTATCCAGATATTCAAAAAATTGCGGTAATTGCTAATGGTTTAAATGTTAATGTAGAATGGTTGGCGTATGGTACTGGGCCGATTAATCAGCAGGCATTGCCCGATATCTCGGTTGGAACAGGATGGAAAAAAGTTCCTCTGATAACTTGGGATACGGTTGTGCATTTGGCAGATTATACCCCATCTATTGATACAAAATGGGTCTGGACAGATGTTGAGTGCGGCCCTAAAACTTATGCAATTACAGTAATCGATGACTCTATGGAACCGCGCTATGAACCAGGTTCTATATTGATTGTAGATCCAGAAAGAGAGCCATCGCACCAAAGAATGGTTATTGTGCGATGGAAAAAAACGAATACTGCTACTTGCACCCAATTTCTGGTCGATGGACCTAATCGTTATTTAAGGCCGCACAATCCCCAATACTCCACAACGTTAATTAACGAAAACGATCCGCAAGTTGATTTTTATGGAATCATTAGAGAAGTATTTATGAAATACTAATTATTAAATATTAGCGTACGTTATCTTTTTCAATTGATTTAACTGGATCATTAATTTCGGAATCTAAAACCCATTTTAAAAGTTCAAATTCTTTAGTATCCATTCCAGATTTTATTTCGGTGTTATTGACGATATCTTTTAAGAAGTAATTTTCTACATAAAGTGAGCCCGCATTATGTAACATATCCACGGATGTTCCGTTAAGAGCAACAGAACGTGCAACTATCTTATAACGCGGCGTAGCCGTTACCTCTTGTCTTCCTTCCAACCAGGGGAAGTATTCTGCTTTTACTTTTTCATTCATATTCAATCTCCTAGATAACAGGTAGCTCGCCTTGAGTTACGATGCGGTATAGTACTCTTGGTTGATCGTCTTGCGGATAAGATGCCAAGTGCATCATTGAGGGATTATCCCATATTGCCAAATCCCCTAGCTGCCATCGGTGAGAATACACATTCTCAAGTTTGGTAGCGTGTTCGTACAGATAGCGCAATAATGCTAATGACTCTTCTTCTTCAAGTCCTGTTATTGTAATAGCT
>JAIELR010000097.1 GCA_019752835.1 Gammaproteobacteria bacterium
AGCAGTTACAGGAGTAATAAGTCAGGTCTCTGATGCCTTCATAAATGTTTTTTCCGAAGAAACGGGGACAAACATAGAGGAAGTTTTATGTACGGTTGAAAAAACGAAACAAGCGTTTTTACAGCTAATAAAGGCTTTAAAGAATCAAGATATTTCATTAATAATTGTAATAGATGAGTTAGAGCGATGCAAACCAGAACATGCACTTCGTTTCCTTGAATGTCTAAAGCATGTAATGTGCTTGGGTGAAATTAGATATATAATTTCTGTTGATATTGATTACTTAAAGAACGCAGTTAGTCATTTTTACGGAAATAAAATTGATCCAGTGGATTACCTGAGAAAATTTTTCATTGTTGGTTATAAGCTAACTCGTATTAAGCAAGATAATTTTCTTACATTTATAAATGAATTTGGACAAAATACAGAACTCAATAAAATTATTGCGTTTGTTGCATCTGAAACAAATAGCGATTTGCGAACTATTGAAAGATTTTTGTATATTTTAGAGGCGTCCTGTAAGGAAAGAGAACCAGAAATATTTGATATAGATAGTTGGGAAAGTGGTAGCAGCATCGATGGTCATGTGAGACGTTTATCTGCGTATTTTTATATTTGGTTATTTTTTATGTCTTACAAGGATAAAGAATTTATTAATTTGGTTAAGTTGGCAGGCCAGAAAAAATTAAGTGAGCTCTCCGAAAATCAACAAAAATTGTTATCTGGAAAAATTGTAAACTTTCTCAATCATATAGACACCTCTTCTTTTAGTTTTAAAAATTTTTTGCGTAAAACTAAATCTTTTTTTGCTCAACCAGATTTGAATGCTGTTCCACCAGACCGACAAGCCGACCTAGAGGCGATTAATTATAATTTTGCTAGATTGGTTAGGGGGTCAAGAGTAATTAACATCCAATCCACCGAATATTTTAACAATAATCATTTCCCCTATATTCATGCATTAATTGATAGCTTAGAGGCTTGTAATTTTTTAATATAATTTGATAAAGTGATTTTTCATCGAACAAAACAATCTATAAAAACGAACATTTTTAATGCACATCGCCAGAATCATGCGACAGTTTCGGCAGTGTTCAGATAACGTTTTATACCGTAATTGGCTTATAGGTGATTAAATAATCATCGAGGATATCGAGGATAGGGTGGATTAAGTTCGCCCGACTCTTTATAATCAATTTTTTTGGCAATTATATTAAGGGCCTGGCAAAATGGTAAGTTATAATAACGTTCAGGTTTATGCTTCGCTACCTATTAAAAACTTGATACTCAATTTAAATGAAAATAACCCTATTTTTAGCAAAGAACGATCCGACTTTTTTACCTTATTTGTCGATCTGATTAATTCATTAAGATCTGCTTTTACAGAAAAAGAAATTCAATACATTATTAATAGTAGCTGTACGACGGAAAGTTTTATAGATTTAAGTACAAAGATGCGTGAACATATTAATGTCGAAGAGGATAATTTTTTTAAACAGCCTGGATGGTTAAAATTGCTTTCAACGCTTACTTTTGAAAAAACATCTACCAATTTAATACTAAAATTTAGCTGGCAGCAACGTCATTTTTATGAGGCCATCACTCTGCAAACAATAAGCTTTTTCTTCGATTTTATCTCGCCCTATGTGGATTCGACAAAGTGTGAAATTTTTGGTTCATGCAGTTATCAAGATCAAGAGGGGATTATTAAAAAAAGAGCTCTTGTATATGGTAACCAATATCCTTCTGTGCCTAATGAGTGTCTCTATTTTTCATCTGAAATTATTAATCAAAAAAATGAAAATTTCATTACGAATGTTCAATACAAGTTAAACTAATTAGATAGCATAAACTTAATCTCAGAAATACTGGATAATCATCATGTTTAATTAAATTGTTATTTTTATAATAATTATATTATATCAACGCTCGGCTCATTGTACATTGGATCAGTCTCAGGTTCATTTTTTGCACAGTGTGCTGGCCTAAATATAAAGTAATACGATAGTGTAAGCCAAAGATAACAGAAACAAGACATAAAAAAGCATATTCATACAATATTCCCTTGCACTCTTCCAATGTGAATAAGAATTATATCACAATAGATCAAAAAATGCACACAAAAGTATCTTGCTCATGCATAAATTTGATATTTAATTGAGTTAACTTAGCAAGCCTGCCAGGCTCGATGTTAATTTTAAGAATAAAACCTATATATTTATAGCAGTGAGGAAAATTTATATTTTTAGCCATTCTATATAAGGGTATTGCATTCATGATTAGTGTACATTAATATGAACGCATAATTAGAATTAATAAGAATACTAAAAATGATAATAACGACTATAAAAAGAAAACCTGGGCGCCCCCCAAATGGCGGAAAATTTGGTACCTCCACTAAGCCTATTCGCGTGCCCTTAGGTATGGTGGCTCACATCCTGGAATACATTGAAGATAGACAGTGCTATCAATTGCCCCTGTATAGTTGTGCTGTCGCAGCCGGGTTCCCATCACCTGCCGATGACTATATCGAAGCACGCCTTAATTTGAATGAATTGCTCATTAAACATCCTGCGGCAACTTTTTTTCTGCGGGTGAGAGGAGATTCTATGATAGGGGCCGGTATTTATGACGGCGATATCTTAATTGTCGATAAAAGTATCCCGGCAAGCGTGGGTAAAATTGTGATTGCGGCCATTGATGGCGAGCTCACCGTCAAGCGCCTCATGAAAGAGGGCACGCAATACTATTTAGCCGCCGAAAATCTCGCCTATCCACCTATCAAACTGAATGAGCTCAGTGATACCCTCATTTGGGGTGTGGTGATGACTGTTCTGCATAACGTTTAAATCATGAAAAGTGCTATTTATGCGTTAGTAGACTGCAATAATTTCTACGCCTCATGTGAGCGGGTGTTTAATCCTCGCTTGAAAAATAAACCGATGGTGATTTTATCCAACAATGATGGCTGCGTGATTGCACGCTCCAATGAGGCAAAAGCCATTGGAATCCCAATGGGCGCGCCATATTTTAAATACCGCTCGCTCATTGAGCAGAGTAATACGGTGGTTTTTTCGTCTAATTACACCTTGTATGGGGATATGTCCGCTCGGGTGATGGATTTGCTGAGCCAATTTACGCCTCAGTATGAAATTTACTCAATCGATGAAGCTTTTTTACGGTTAGACTCCTTGAGTGAATGCGATTATGTCGCCTACGCCGCGCAGATTAAAGCGCAAGTCTTCAAATGCACAGGCATTCCCGTGTCTGTTGGCATAGGCTCTACGAAAACGCTCACAAAAGTGGCAAATCATGTCGCCAAAAAGAAAACCATAAATGGCGTTTTTTACCTTCATCCAAAAAACGAAGATGAGGTTTTAGCTAATTTTGCCGTAGAAGATGTCTGGGGAATTGGCAGAAAACTCTCGGAAAAACTAAAAAATCGCGGTATTTATACTGCTTTAAATTTAAAACACGCTTCGCCTGCGCAAATGAGGAAATACTTTAGTGTCGTGGTCGAAAATATTGTCCATGAACTAAATGGCTTATCTTGCTTATTACTCGAAGCAGTTCAGCCAAAACAAAGCATTACTTCCTCACGGTCGTTTGGCAAAAAAGTGACAGAGATAGCTTCATTAAAAGAAGCCGTTGCGGGGCATTGCCGTGTCGCTTGTGAGAAGCTTCGGAAGCAAAAAAGTGTGACGCAGGGAATCTACATTTTTGCGCAAACAAGTCGACATAGCACAACACAAGTTTTTCAAACGCATGCAAGAAGTATCAATTTTTCTACAGCGTTAGATGATACGGGTCTCATTATCCAACTTGCGTTAACAGAGGTTGAAAAATTTTTCTCTGAAGGTAGCCAATATCAAAAAGCAGGTATCATTTTGCTCGATATCATGGATAAAAGTACGCTATCCTTTGACCTGTTTACGCCCTCTCCTAACCGAGATGTTCTTATGTCGGTTCTTGATGCCATTAATACAAAATTTCAAAAAAACACCTTGTTTTATGCAGCGGAAGGCATTAAAAAGGATTGGCAAATGAAGCGCGAGCGAAAATCGCCTCATTACACCTCGTCATGGACAGAATTAGCAATTGCCTATGCTCATTAATCCCTAATTGATTCAATGCATTTTTTCAATCAATTATGGGAGTTTAACCAGGCAAAAAAGATTGAATAATATAAGCCAAGCGATATCCTGCTAATACTATTTGCGTGTTTGCTATGACCTGTCCTTGTTGGTAATACTGAGGTGTTGGCTTTTGATAGGGAGCCGCGCTATAAATAAACGCGGCATAACCTAAATTCGTCTTTGCCCATTTCTCTGGTGAGAAAACAGCAATTTGTTCAGAGGAAAATGAAGAGCGTGGATAACGCATTTCTAATTGATGGGCAGAGTCTGCAATATTCATTTTTGGCTTCAAGTAACCTGCACCCTTATCCCACAAAGCATGCAAATTCTGCGTGCATTTGCCTTTGGCATTTTCGTTTAAACAAAAATTATTGCCACCCTCATCCGTCTGGCAACCTTGGGTAAGTTTTCCAAAGGTATGTAGAGGCTGGTGGATATCGCCAACATAGTGAGTCAATAAAATGAGTAAAATAGCGGCTTGATTACGGTACATGGCTTGTAGCGACATCGTTTGTGCTTGCTCAACCGATTGTAAGGATTGCTTAAATAAAGGCGACAATAATTGAATAGCTTGAACCACGTTTTGATTTTTTGAAGTCAGTTGGCAACTTGTATTTGAAGGGTAGGGCGTATCACGGTAATGCCATGTTGCTGTGCTTTGTGACTGATAGGGGATAAGTGTTGTAGGTAGAGGAGCTTGGTATTTTTTAAAAAGCGTCGCTAACTTCCAATTTCGCCACATATCGGGGAGCATTGCGTCTTTAGCAAATGTTGAAGCTGTAGGATAATGCGCGTTTAATTGAGCTTGCTCTTTAGGGGGCAATTGAGCAAAAATTTGCATGGCCAGTCCATCGACTTTTTTCTGCTGAGAGATAGAAAGATTGTCGTAAGCAATTTGAGCGACTAAAACGTGTCCACTATATGACCAAGCGAAACCGGAGGTAGTGATCAAAAGGCCTATTAAGATAAAAATGGATTTAGAAATTTGTTTCATTGTGGAAGTAATGCCTCAAAAATAAGGCATTATTCCTTACTGACAAAAATAGTCAACAAGCTGCTACCGTTATGATGCGCTGGAGAGCTTTTTGGTTCTATTATTGCTACAATAATGTCAATTATCGTAGTATTGGGAATAGATATGGTTATTGATTTTCATAATTACTTAAAAAATCCACCCTTTAATCTTCAATGTGAGTACGTAGAGGTTTTCCATGGTGATTATTGTGCTGCAT
>JAIELR010000075.1 GCA_019752835.1 Gammaproteobacteria bacterium
ATCTGTATTAAGACGTCAGAAAGCTTTTCAGGATTTGCCACCAAAGAAGTTTCAGTCAATTCGACTTCAAGATATTTTGCCGATAGCCCCGATTCCTGCAATGCGTCTTGAATTATATCAATAATATTGTCTTGAACGAGTTGAAAATAGGATAAATTAACAGCAACGCAACAGGACATTAACCCGGCATCTTGCCAATGTTTATTCATCCGGCAGGCTTCATCAATAGTCCATTTACCAATTTTCCGAATTAAGCCTGTTTCTTCAGCAATAGGAATAAAATCGGCGGGCTTTAATATTCCCAACGTAGGGTGATGCCATCGTATTAGCGCTTCCATTCCGCTGATGTTATTAGTCTTTAAGTCTAATTTAGGCTGATAATATAATTGTAGTTCATCTCGGTCGATAGCATAATGCAAACCGTGAACCATTTCAAGTCTGAAACGTATTTGCTCATTCATTAGGTCCGTAAAGAAACAATATCTATCACGTCCAGCTTGTTTTGCTTCATACATAGCGATATCAGCATTCTTAATCAATGTTACAGGGGTATCCCCTGATTCAGGGTAGGTTGCAATACCAATACTTGTGCTGATAAAAACTTCATTTCCATTTAGAGAGAAAGGTGAAGATAAGGATTCAATAATTTTTTTTGCGATAAGTCCTGCATCATCGTTTGCTGCAATTTCATCTAGAATGATAGCAAACTCATCGCCACCTAAGCGAGAAACCGTATCTGATGCTCGTATACAATCACGCAATCGATTCGAAACTCCTTTTAATAATAAATCGCCGACATCATGACCTAAACGATCGTTAATGTCTTTAAAGTGATCTAAGTCAAGGAATAGAAGAGCCATCAATGTTTTATTGCGCTTTGATCTAGAAATGGCTTGATTAATCGTTTTTTCAAAAAATAACCGGTTGGGTAATTTTGTCAGGTGATCATACAATGCGAGATTCGTTAACTGTTCTTCAACTGTTTTTCTCAGTGTAATATCAGAAAAAACAAAGACTACGCCATTAAATTCATTATCATCTAAAAAAATTGGAGAAGCTGTAAATTCAACGGGCAATAAATCACTATCATTTTTTTTAAAATGCGCCTCATCTTTATGAAATGATCTTCCTTCATGGCATGTTGATAAAATGTCGTCTATATAGAACATGTTTTTATCATCAATTTCATATGAAAGTCTATGCTCTTCAATTATAATACCGATTGGTTTACTCGTTAAATAATTTGCAGGATAGCCAAGAATTTTTTCAGCCGCAGGGTTTATAAAAGAAATGTTTTTCTCCAAATCAACGCCGAAAATTCCTTCCCCAGCAGAATTTATAATTAGTTGATAACGTTGATTTAATTGTTTATATTTTATTTTTTGCTGATGAAGATCAAGGAAAATTTTGACTTTACTGAGTAACACAACATCATTTATAGGTTTGTAAAGATAATCAACAGCACCATATTGGTAACCCTTTATTTTATGTTGTTCGTCAGCATAATTGGCGGTTATGAAAATGACAGGAATATACCGTGTTTTTTCATCCCATGACATGACTTCAAGTACTTCATAACCATTCATATTCGGCATTTGAACATCGAGCAATACTAGTACAAACTCATGCTCAATCATTAACGTTAGTGCTTCATTTCCTGAGTGTGCTTTTATTATTTCAACTTCAAGTGAAGATAACAATTTTTCAAGCACAATAAGGTTTTCATTTTTATCATCAACTATAAGTATTTTTGGTTGATTATTTTTTTTCATCAATGTTTACTCTCCTTTTTAATGTAAAAAAACAAGTTAATGCTCTTCTGAAGATGGAATTATCCAGGTTTTTAGCGCTGACAATAAAATATCTGTATCAATGGGTTTCGCTAAAAAGTCAGATGCACCAAGTTGCATACATTTTTCTCGATCATTTGCCATTGTCTTTGCGGTTACGGCAATTATAGGCAATGTTTTGAACTCAGGGTATTGGCGAATCTTTGAAATCGCCTCATAACCATCCATGACAGGCATCATAATATCCATAAGAACAAGCTTAATATCGGTATTTTTTTCCAAAATTTCTATGGCAGCCTTCCCATTGCTCGCAAGAATTGCATTTAGTCCGAAGATTTTTAATGCGCGCGATAAAGCATACACATTGCGCATATCATCATCAACTACTAATATTTTTTCATTATGAAAAATGGTATCTTGTGGCAAGGCTTCATTTTCAATATTGTCCTGTAATGAGTCATCTGTTTTATCCAAAAAACTGGCGGTTTTTTCTTGCAATTTATCCATTGAAGAATCGCTTCCTTTTAAAATGATGCTGTCAGCGTAATTTTCAAGTGCTACTGTTTCTTTGCGAGATAAATCTTTACCTGTGTAAATAATAATAGCCGGATAAGAACCTTTTTTACTTTCTTTTAGTCGTTTTAAAATTTCTTCGCCGGGAATATCGGGTAAACCAAGATCTAAAATCACACAATCAAAATTCGAATTCATCAACTTATATAATGCTTCTGTCCCTGTTGATGCACTTTCTATGGTGAGGTTTTTTCGCATTAAAATTTTACGCATAACATCTAAATGAGTAAGACTATCTTCCACAATTAAGAGTGAACGAATTGATGAATTTGTTTTTTCTTGAATTTGAGTTAATGTTTTAGTCAATTGTTTTTCATTAATAGGCTTTTCTAAGTAATGAACAATACTTTCAGCTGCCGTCTTAGCGGATATGTTTTGATGAAGTTCTGAATTTTTTTCGAGTGACAAATCTGCTAATAATTCATGATTTTCAGGAATAATTAAACTAAATGTGCTGCCTTTCCCTTTTTTGCTTTCTAAGGTGAGACGGCCATGCAATAATTCTGCAAATTGAGTTGAAATAGATAAGCCTAAACCTGTTCCACCATATTTGCGACTTGTTGTGCCATCTGCTTGTTGGAATTTTTCAAAGACTAATTCTTGCTTTTCTTTTGGAATGCCAATACCTGTGTCACTTACCCGAAATGCAACATAGCGTTCTCCCTCAGCCAAATGAACAATTTCATCCACTCTTGCAGGTTCAATGCTGAGTTTAACATAACCCTCTTCAGTAAATTTAATGGCATTAGAGATTAAATTTCGTATGACTTGTAATACGCGTTGCTCATCAGTTGCAATCCATTCAGGCAGAGCCGGGGATAATTCTACCAAAAATTGGAGATTCCTTTCTTCTGCAACAAATTTAAAATTGCGATCTATCGTTTCTAAGAAAGCTTTTAAATGAGTTCGTTGAAGTTGAATTTCAATTTTACCTGCTTCAACTTTTGCTAAATCTAAAATATCGTTGATCAATGTCAGCAAATCATTTCCACTTTTCACCATTATTTTTGCTGATTCTAATTGATCATCATTCAAGGTCTTTTCTCTATTTTGTGCAAATAATTTTGCCAAAATAATAAGACTATTGAGTGGCGTGCGTAATTCATGAGACATATTTGCTAAAAATTCAGATTTATATTGGCTTGCTAAACTTAGCTCTTCCGCAGTTTGTTTTAATTCGCGTTGCTGAACTTGAAGTTTTTCAGTGAGTGATTTTTGCTCATGCAACAATTGTTCTGTTATTTTTTGTTGGTAAGCTGCCTGCATATGACTCGCGAGCATAGGGGTGAGACTTTCAAGATATTGTTTTACCAATTCACTGATTTCATGATCCCAGGCAAGTTCAAGCACACCAATCAACGATTTCTCATAAAGAATAGGAATACAATAAACAGTCTCTGCTGATTTTTCCATGGTACCGGATATTATAAAAATATTTTCATTTTTTTTAAGTAGAATGGGTTTTTTTTCTAGCCCGACTTGACCGATTATGCCTTCACCAATTCTAAATTGTTTACGCAACGTATGCGTTTTGCTTAAGGCATAAGTCCCTAATAACTGCAAAATTTCTTTCTTTTCAGTGTAAACGTAAAGAGTGCCACAACCAGCTTGCGTATAATGACTGATTTCACTAATGGCTTTAGCACCTAAGGTGGTTAAATCTTGTGTTTCTCCAACGATGCGAGCAAAGCTTGCTAAACCATCTTTAAGCCAATTTTGAGTGTCAGAAAAACGTTTATTTTGCCGTAATGTTTTGGTCATATTATGTAAGGCTTCGCCTAATTTATCAATGGGCGATCGCGGTTCGATATCATTGCTATAATCGCCATTTGCGATTAAATTTGCTTGATTTACAATTTGATTAAAATTGCTCAACATTTGGTTGACAGATATGGCCAATTGGTCTTGTTCACTTTTAACGGGGACACGCTGACTATAGTCGCCCATGGCCATTTTTTCGGTTACATTAGCCACAATCCGCAACGTCATTACAACATTATTTAGAGATTGACTCAGTTCTTCAAATTCTAATGAGCCAATAATCGCAAAATCTTTGCTTAAATTTCCTGTGGCTAGTTCTTTTGTTGAGTTGACAAGTGCATAAATTGGACGGGTAATTGAGCGCATTAAAATAATTGCCATTAAAATACTTAATATAACGCCAATAAATAAAAACCCCGTTGTGATTAAAAAAACAACCGTCAATAGGACTTTAATTTGTTGTAAAATACCCTGCAATTGCATGCGATGTTCATCTCTATAGGATGTAGAGTCGCTGCGAACGATTTCCATGAGTGGCGTAACGATGGTGAGAAAACTTTTATCACGTTGATCCTTGGTTAACGTGGTCATTGTTTCAACGTTATCTTGAGCTTTTTTTAATAATAACAAATCATTTTGCAGCTTATTTAATTTTTGCAGGTCCATTTCATTTTGAGCAGAAAGTGCTTGCATGCTGAGCAACCGTTGAAATATTTCGTTTGCCCATATCTGATTTCTTGTCGCAAAGGTTGATGGATTATGGTCAATTAACCATAATCGTTGCTGAACTTGGGTTTTATTGGCTTCATTTAAGATATCATTGGACAACGTGATCAAAGGTAGCTCTGCCGAAGATACTTGGATCGTTAATCGATTAATCGAAATAAGCTGAAAAATAATCATTGTGAGTGCTGTGATCAAAATAAGGGCAATTATAGCAAAGCCCAACCCAACCTTGAGACTGAGGCTATTTTGTTTATTCCGTAAGTTTTTCATCGATTGCTCCCTCAAATTTGCCTTTTTGTAGCATAAGTCTATATTAAACGTCTGTTAAGCTAATAGCAATTTCTTAAAGGCCATGTTATAAATGTGGTTCAGCGAGCATTGCTGTTGCGTTATCAAATGAGTGAAATCAGCGAAAGCGAATATTAGGGAGTTTTTTATGTGGTGTAGTAAAATTTGTCCAACGGTTATTATTGTTATCGCAGTGGTTATTGCTGTG
>JAIELR010000195.1 GCA_019752835.1 Gammaproteobacteria bacterium
CATGGATGCTGACCAAAAATATTTTGTCGCAATAATAATGCGTACGAGCCTAACATCAATGTCCCAAGCAATACACGACTATCAGTTACCACAAATGGACCTAACACTGGCGATGTAATGCGTAATAACAAAAATGAACCACCCCAAATTGCACCAAGTAAAATAAATTGTATGTAATTAAATAATGAGGGCATTAAAGTTCTCGTTTAAAGTAATTTTTTTGGCAAAAATTGAAACACTGACTCCCTCTAGCCATTCAATACGTCCAGATTATCTGCTATGAGCTCAGCCACTACTTTTGTTATATTACCACAATGCAGCAGATATGCATGCCTTGAAATTCACGTGGTGGTATATGAGAGTGGTGAGTCGATGAGCTCCATCATGGACGCTTTAGATGATCTGCAATAATTGGTCGGGGTTTATTGCTCTGCAGAAAATGAAAATGCATCTTGAGACAAAACGTCGCTCAGCGAATAAAATGTTTTTTCTTGTTCAAGGTAGGGGAGTATGCCGTTTTTTTGGAGCTTCTGTTGAACACGCGCATTGACTTCACATATATAGACTTTTACCCCATGTTTGTGAAATTGCTGAATGATTTCATGAAAGGTTTGAATGCCTGTGATATCCATGAAAGGAACTTGTTTCAGTCTAAAAATAATGATTTTAGGTTCAGTATGGGTTATTGCAAGTGCGTGTTCAAATTTTTCTGTCATACCAAAAAAGAAAGGTCCTTGAATAGCATAAATAATAATATTGCCAGATAGTGTGATGCGATTATGTTGCTCAGGCGATAGTTCTAGCGCTAGGTTTTCAGGATGTTGCTGCTCAATTGTCACGGATTGATGCATGCGCCTCACAAAAAACAACATGGCTAAAATCACTCCAATATTGACAGCAATGACTAAATTCGTAAAAACTGTCAGGAAAAAAGTGGTTAGTAATACCACTACATCATAACGCGGAGCTCGCCTTATCATGTCAAAAAAACACCCAAAATCGGCAATGTTGTATGAAACTACAAATAAAATAGCAGAAAGTGCGCATAGAGGAACATAGCTTGCTAATGGTGAAAGTAATAATATAAATGCAATTAAGGTGAGCGAATGAATAATGGCTGCAAGCGGGCTTGTCCCACCGTTACGAATGTTCGTTGCAGTACGGGCAATTGCGCCTGTTGCTGCTATTCCTCCAAACAACGGGGAAACGATATTCGCGAGCCCCTGACCAATTAACTCCTGATTTGAGTTGTGACGTGTGCCTGCCATACCGTCCGCCGCCGCCGCTGAAAGAAGCGACTCAATCGCTCCGAGCAACGCAATGGTAAATGCAGGAGCAATCAAAGAAAGTACCTCATTAAATGTCATATTAGGTATGTGAAATGGAGGTAAATGTGAGGGAATGCCGCCAAACGCGCTACCCAATGTGGCAACGCCTTTTATATGAAAAATAACTAACAGCAATGTTGCTAACACCATCGCAATCAAAGGGCTGGGAATACGTTTGAGTAAAAAAGGACTTAATACAACTAAAAAAACACTGAAACAACCGAGAGCTGTCGTCATAGTATTCAGATGAGGGAGTGCAAGTATTAAAATGCGAAGTTTTTGGTAAAAACTGGCGTCTAAAGCGATGGATGCGGATAAACCAAAAAAATTCTGCCATTGCCCTACAAAAATCGTAATTGCGATGCCACTAGTAAATCCAACGATAACCGGCTCAGGAATAAATTTAACGACGCTGCCTAGTTTGGTTATTCCCATGAAGAGTAAAATAAAACCCGCCATGAAGGTGGCAATTTGCAATCCGCCGACGCCATATTGCGCAACAATTCCAGCTAAAATCACAATAAATGCTGCGGTAGGCCCTGCGATTTGTACGCGAGAGCCACCAAATACGGCTACAATAATACCTGCGAAAATAGCAGTATAAATACCTTGCTCAGGCTTAACACCAGATGCTATTGCAAAAGCCATGGCCAAGGGAAGAGCAACAATTCCCACAATTACACCGGCAATAAGATTCGATGACCAGTATTTGGATTTTAATAATCCGTTTTTATATGCGTCAATGATTGCTAGCATAAGGTGCTCCAAATGGACAAGTTGCTAAAAAATACGCTATATGTCGACCGCTCGCCGTCCTCATGTACAGGAAGTACACTCCGGCGGCTCGCGTCAACAGCGCCTAGCCGAAAACCGAATTGCTTTGAGTATATTCAGTACGGCGCATTAAACGAAAATGATTTATATTTGTTTTTATAGCGTAATGTAACACATAAGGCGCAGGAATTCAATTTCGCTCTTAGGGAACTAGATTAAAAAGGCCTTATCACTACATGAGTTTATGTCATTGGATATATTATCATCATCAATGGGTTCGATTTTTATTTTTTGTTTTTTAGGTGTAATACCTACTATTTCGCGATAGTTAGTATCCCTTTTTTCACCGATTGAAAATGGTTCGTTGTTTGAGTCATTTACAGTAGGTAATAAATTATTATTGTTGTTATTGATAGAGCTCGGGTTATGTCCGAAAAGGGTATTGTTGTTATTATTGAGTTGTGCGCTATTTATTGCTTTTAATTCAGCAGATAACTGCACGTACTTTGAGTCAAGTTTCTTCTCAATTTCCATGTTTATTTGATTTTCAATTTGAGAAAGTAAGTCTAATAGACTTAAATATAAAGAGTCATCTTTAATGCGTATTAGACATATGGCCACCTTTAATTGTTCTATGATCACCGATACATAGTGATATGGTGTTGGTATAAGCGCTATTGACTTTAGTTGAAAATCTGGAGCAAATTTAGGGTGCTTCACTAATCCAGATTTTAACGAGTTTTCTAAGAAAAATTGCTTACTTTGATGTGAGTGTGGAAAAACTGAGAGACAATTTTGAATTTTCTCAATATATCCAACGCAACGTCCATTATAATTTGTTAATTCTTGGCTTAGTTTTTCGCACAAATTCCGTAATGGTGCTTGTTTCATCTGCTCTATCTTTATATTTAAGTCAATCATAAGTTGTTCTATCATTGTTGTTCTCTTTTTCTATAGGGGTAATATTTCTTCGTTAGTTTTCAGTGCCAACCAATTAGATTGGGTCAAAAAGTATACACAAAATATCTGTTTTAGTAAATGCCTAACACGAAAAAATATTATTAGCTTGCAATCGAATTTGCTTAATATAATATAACTTTAATATTCAAAATTTTTATCTTAACTAGAGATTACGCATGAAAAAAATTATTACCCTTGTTTCTTTTTGTTTTTTCATGACATCGGCGTATGCCTATAATGCCAATGGACACAAAATTGTTGCACAAATTGCCTATGATAATTTAACACCTACTGCCCAACATAAAGTGACTACATTAGTTCGTGTTGTTGGACGATATTATTCCTTTACTCAATTTGTCGATGGTGCACCTTGGCCAGATGTATTGATAAAAAATAATGTTACTGCTTTTAATACTTGGCATTATATAAATCAACCTTTTGTACCAGGCCCGTGTGTAGATTGCCATATTCCTCAAGCACAAACTGAAAACGTTATTTGGGCGATTTCGCAATCTGAGCAAGTCCTTACTACCCCTAACTCATCATATCGCCGCGAATCAAGCTTTGAAAAGTCACAGTTTTTATTATTTTTTGAACATTTTGTCGGCGATATACATCAACCACTACATACCGTTGCTCTATTCTCTACTCAATTCCCTACTGGTGATAGAGGTGGCCTTTTGTATAGTATTCATTCCCCTATTGCGGATAATTTGCATATATTTTGGGACGAAGGCGGTGGTATTTTTCCTTCTAACAACCTTAACGGTGAGCAAATCAAAGTATTAGCTGCAAGCATTGAAAAGGCCTATCCCAAAACTAGTCTTGCTGAGCAAGTAAATGATTTAAATCCGGTCGATTGGACCGAAGAAGGGAAAAATATCGCCGAAAATATCGTTTATACTGTTCCTGTTAATGGTACGCCCAGTCAAGTATATATCGATGCAGCGAAAACGATTTCCAAAAAGCGAGTGGCATTGGCAGGCTATCGTATGGCAAGTTTGTTAAACCAATTTTTTGACAATTGATTTAAGTCTTAGCATGCATCCCATAACTTTCTTTTATTTTGAACGAAGTCATAAAAATTCCCACTAGATAAAGTACAGGAATAATATATAACGCTTCGCGGTACTCCATGAGTGAATAGACGGGCGTATTATTTACCACCGTTCCACTCCAGGTAAAGTGTAAGATATATCCAACTAACGGATGCAAGAGCGCGCCGCCCGCCACAACCAGCATATTGTTAAAGCCAATTGCCGCGCCAATATTGCCGTATTCATTTATTTCATTGACCATGGCAAAAGTGAGAATGGCGCCGGAGGCACTGCAACCAAGTAGAAAGGCTAAAACACACATAGCGGTAAATGAGATATGCGGCATGGCGATCATGCCTAAAGAAACAATCAAACCTAATACGCTCATACTATTAAGCACACCTTTTCTTCTGCCGATATATTCAGATAGCATACCAGTTAATGAACAGCTCAAAGCATTTCCTAGCCAAACCATATCAATCACAATAGAGGCTGTTTCAGTTGAAATGGAATAATAGGAACGAAGATAAGGAATTCCCCACAACTCACCAAAAATAATCATGGGAGCCCACAGCAAAAATGCATAAATGCCAATATACCAGGTTTGTGAATTTTTACAGATAGTTTTTAAACGACCTAATTCACCAATCGGTTTTTCTTTAACTATAGGCGTAGGAGAGTCTCTGACAATAAGACCCATAAGAACAGCTAGAACAAAACCGGCTATGGCCAAATATAATATCGCAGAGCGCCAGCCATAGTGTGAAATATAAATAGCTAATGGCGTACTGGCGACAATTGCCCCAAGAGAGCTCATTAGCTGTAGTATCCCAGTCAACGATGCAAAATATTTTGCTGGAAACCAGCGTGAGACCAGCACTAAGGTTCCGGTAAAGGCGAATGCGGACCCTAAGCCCATCAATATTCTGCCAATAATCACAGTCCAAAGTGTGTTGGATTGACTAAAAATCAACGCACCAATTGCGCAAATAAAAACCATGACTGTAAGTAACTTGCGAGGACCAAAGCGATCGCTGAGTAAACCTGCATATAACTGCATAGGCATATATGAAAAAAAGTACAATCCTGCTACTAAACCTAATCCAGCAGAATCAATTTTCAGATCATGCATCAGTTGATTGGTTAAATCCCCCGGTGCAACCTGTAAAATAAAATCATAAAGATAAAAACTGCTGCCGAGCAAAAACATGATTATCGCCAGTGAGCGTATTGATTTCATAAACAA
>JAIELR010000032.1 GCA_019752835.1 Gammaproteobacteria bacterium
AAATGAACTGTCTTTAAAATTTCAGCAGCAAGATGATGTAGCACGTAAAACCACTATTGCAGGCTTGATTCGCGAATTAAAGCAGACGAAAAGAGCCATTGATGAAAGAATCAAGGCGCTGGATACATTAGTTGAAAATGTAGAAAGAAAACAAGCCGATCTTGCGCAAAAATGGAAAGCGTATGAAGCTCAGCAAAAAACAGTATTACCGCACATTCAAAAACAACAAAAACAGCAAAAGACTGAGATTGATAAACAACTTGCTACCATCATTCAACAAAAAAATGTACTTGCCCTAAAATTAGATAGAAAACGCAATGCTATCCAGCAAGAAATCGCCAATTTGGAGGCAGCAAGGACAGAGGATGGTTATGAGCCTATCAAGATGTGTAACTGGCTGATTGCTTTTTATCAAGATCAATTAAATGTCTTAATGTGTAAAAAGCAAGAAAGATTAAAGGTATTAACCGAGCAAAAAAATGCGTTGTTTGTGCAATGGAAAGCGCTTGAAAACGAGGCAAAGAATAATGACCAAAAAGACCAGCAGCTTATCACCCTGATTCCTAGTCTTGAAGAGACGATTCATGCCAGTATTCAAGCACTCACGAGGGCGAAAGACCGCTTGAAATTACAAAAAAAAGCAGCTGAGGAAAAAATAGCGACAATACGCGCATATGATGATGAGGCCGCGTTTAATTATCGGCCTATCAATCAAGCAATACACGCCCTGGATCAAGACATTGCCGTTTTGATGACTAAAAGACAATACGTTAATAATCGTCATATCAGCTGCCCACAGGCTAAAACAGCGAAAAAATCCTTAATAAAAACACTGCTTGCTTCTGATGACCATCTTGAGGCGCTACCGTTACCGACACTACAAAGTGCTGAGGGTGCGTTTAATCAGTATCAACAGCAAATCAACGAACTTAACCATAATGTTCATGAAGCCCATGCTACCAAGCAAACGGCGATGGAAAAATTACAACGCGAACTTGACGACTTTATACAGACAACGATATTAATGTCTCATAATGAGTTGCCAACAGATAACCTTGGCGACTTAGAACAGTCATCAAAAGCAGAGGCGGCAATTAATTTTTTTGAGGGAATAGCACAAGTTATTAATCATGATAAAGATATTCAATTAACGAATATTGATGCGATTTTAAATGAAGCTCAGAAAAATCTTGATTTTTGTGAGCTAAAAGCTCTTCCTAAAAAGCGCGCACAATTGTGTACTCACATCGATGATATTCTCAAGGCACACACTCATGAACCTACAGATATATACAAACTGCAAATACACGATGCTTTTTACCTATACAAAAACCGCATTATAGGAACCCGGCGAGAAATCCTCGATACATCTGATTTTTTACTTAACGGTGATGAGAAGAAAGGTTATTTAAACAATCTTCGTGAAATTCACGCAAGTTTTCAAGGCTCTTTAGAAACAGAACTCGATAAACTGGAGAGTGAAGAAAAAGTGGCCCATAAGGAACCTGTTGCGCCCATCAGCGAGCAAATAATTCGCAAAGTGTTTGGGCAAGACGGTGATGAAAAAGAAAAAGAAGACTCGTTAAAAACAAGCCTCAGCAAGCTTGAGAGTGACGAAAAAAAGGTACATGAACAGTTTGTTTTAGGCTTAAATGCTCAGAAAGATAAACTCAGTGCAAAAATCACTAAAAAAATCCGTGTAACACCTTCTTGTCCCCACCCGGCGAAGGGGTGGGCTGGTGAGACGCGTTTTTTAATCGCTTCGACCACCATAAAGCCGATGGTCAAGCCCACTGAAGAGCAGACTATAGAGCTGACCAGGGAGCTGACGGTGGAAGAAACCGCTAACATTGAGCGCAATATCGAAAAACTTACCAATGAGTATCTCGCGCAAAAAAAAGATATTGCCAATCAACGAACCGCATTATACACGGCAGCTAACAACACACTTGATCGCGCAATAACAGGTATTAACACTGTATCTAATGACGCTAAAGTCAAAATAGCGCAAAATCAACGCGCTCTTGCTCATGTGCGACGAGGCATTTTTTACACCGCAGCCGCCATATCCATCGCATCACCGGTTTGCGTTGGCATCTTCGAAGGCCTTGTTGCTGGGTTCGTCGCGGGCATGGCTACAGGTGTTGTTGGTTTACCTTTTTGGCTTATTGCGGGGGCTATTGGCGGCGGAGCTGTTGGTGTGAGCGTAAGTGTTGGCAGTGCTTTTTTTGCCCACAAAGCCAAGCAAGTCGCGCTAAATAATCTTCCCCGACAACGAAACGAGATGGAAAAAGCGCTAGAGAGCGATGTTAAGAACAGTGAGTTTAATATTACTTGCAGAAATTAAGGAAGGTTGATGAAATAACATTTTTTACATGCAAAACGCAATAACATTAAATAGATTGCTTATTAAAGGTATTATATTATGATAATAAGCTTGAAATAGAGGTTTAAATTGAGGAAAATATAAGAATGGAAAAACATAGAAATCCCTATCATCCCGTGGCAGTGGCAAATTATTTTGTTTGCTTGGGGAAACAAGAAAAAGTCTCTATTTCTGTTTTAAAATTGGTTAAACTTGTCCACATGGCGCATGGTTGGCACTTAGCGCTTTGCGATGAACCGCTATTGGATGAAGCGGTAGAGGCGTGGACGTTTGGCCCTATGATACCGTCGGTTTATCATACATTTAAAAAATGGGAGAATAAACCGATTAAAGGCGTGGAAAAAATCTTGAATGAAGAAAATCCAAGCGAGTGGGTATTACCGAGCATCCATGAGCAAGATGAGCAATTACTTACTTTATTGAATCATGTATGGTCAATTTATAAGAAATTCACCACACATGAATTATCCTTATTGGCCCACCGCGAGGGCAGTGCGTGGCAAGAAGCCCAAAAGGTGTATAAGGGCAGAGCCCTTCGTAATCGACATATTCCAGACAGCATCATTCAAGAAGAATTTAAGCAATTAAACCTATTGAGCCAACAATTGGCGTTAAAAACCGCCGATAGGTAGGGCATTACCTTTTAAAAACGAGCCCACTCTCTATCGCGCCTTTCATTGGTTATTAATTTAAAGGCGTCATAATTTATATGTTTTATATAAGCGAGTATATAATCGATAATAATGTATTAATGTTTGGTTGACTTGTCTTGTTGCATACCTATATAATAATTCGTTAAAATTTTAATATGAGCAAATGGGTCGTCCATTTAAAGGAATAACTGAACAACAGAGGGAGCTATGCCATACGTTAAAACAGTATTTAAAAGGTTCTTTAATTGTGATCAAGAAAAAAAATAGACCAGTTACTTTATCCTGCCTACCGATAACAACTCCTCTCGTGAAAGAAATAGACATTTTTTACTTATGGCCTGATTCTGTAGCGCGGACGCTCGAAGCAGCATTAAATCAACCGTTACATAATGATAAGCTACTAGCAGCAAGGAAAGAAGAGCAGGCTGTTCAAAGTGCTCCACGGCAGACATGGATAAAGAGCGCATTCTCTTTTGTGGGTAAAAGCCTTTTATTTCTGTTAACTGGCATCACTGGTTCTATTGCAACCGCCTATGTCAATCCAACGCTTCAACTCAGCCAACAAATTAATCAAAATTTTAGCCAAGTCAAGGCTAATGTGCGAGCTATCTCAATCACTGCCCAGCAATATGATATGGCCTGTTCATCACCTGTCGACGAAGAGCAGGCAATGAAACTTAAAGCAACGCTTATTACGCAGGGAGAAAAAATACTTGATTCTCACTCAAACTTAGGGCATTTGGTTTCCCCCAAAACGTATTGTGCTATTCATCAAATTACAGCCTCGGTCAATACTCTATTTCAAGCGCGTGCGGTTTGTAGTCCGATGCAACCCATTTCTGATGCACAAGTCAATCAAATTATTCAAATGGTCAATAATGACCAAGGTAAATTTCGTCCTATTTTTGAATATGAAGAGGACAGAAGGGATAAACTCTATCAATCAATGGATTGTTGAAAAAATAAAAAATAACCCCTTTTAGCGGAAAAGCAGGGAAATAATAAGAAACGTTCAATTTTGTTTATTACTTCCCTGTATGCTGAGTACTAAATTAATAGCACATAGCGACTTTAGCTTGCTTTTTTTTCTTCAGCGAGCTAATGAGGTTTTTAACGATTTTCATTCGTTACTCCTTGGTTGCGTTGATCCCCATCTCCTTATAAAAAGAGACACCCATTACCCGAATTATTTTAAGTTGAATAAAGAGCGTATTTTCTGCCGATAACCGCGCTTGGAAATGGCTTCGATATAACCCCCAAACTCTTGGTAATACAGGGCTTGGGTTTGTTCAAATAACTGCGTTAATTCATTTAATGAGCGCGCTTCCTTGCCAAGATGCGGGTGATGGTGCAAAAAACATCCGTAAATTTTTGTGCAAAAGGAGCTGTATTCTTCTGTATGGAGTATATGGGCGTGCCATACTTCATCTATTTCGTGGGAAGGAGGCAATATGTAATGATCGCCGTATTTTTTCTTCAAAATGAGAAAATTACGGTATTGCATAATGGCTGTTTGAGCGGCTTTTGTATGCCAGTTTTCAACATTTACCAATCGATCTAACACGGTAGATAAATCAAGAGAGTAAACTTGTTGGATAAAAGCATCTAAATTAATTGAAGATTGGACGATCCCTTGATTCATTGTGCATCCTGCATACCATAATGGGGTATTTCGCTTTTTTTTCACCGTTCCGATGAAATATATTATTACCCTATTTAAGTGTTGGCTTTTTTGTTTTGTAACAACAAGTTAGATATTTTCGCGTTCAAGCGTTCATTACTAATTAATTCTTAAATCAATTAGTGCACTATGCGCTCGCGAAAGAATTTTAACATTTCAATATTAATATTGGTTGATTTTGAGACTTCTTCTAAAGGCAGGCCTTTTTCTAAAAGCTCAATCGCTTCGCGGGTGTTATCTAAGGTCTCAGCTTTAGCCTCAGCTTTAGTCACGTCACGTAAATTCATAATAGACTCCTGAAATTCGGGTGGAAAGTGGCTAATATACATTTCCCAGTATTTGCCAGATTCTCCCTGCTTAGCTTCAAATTGATATGTATTATATTCTAACACGGTTTGACCGATTTCGCTATCGGGATGAACCCCAAACTCGTGGCAAGTGCTCACCAATAACCGTATTTTCTCATCAAGACTGATGGGCGCAGAGCGATAAAGGCTCAAAAGCATTAAGGTTGCAATATGGTCGCGCTCAAAGTCGGAAAGACCCAATCTTCCAACATCAATGAGATGAAAGGGCTTTAAAAACATTTCACGAGCAAGTGGCTCCATCTCGCC
>JAIELR010000227.1 GCA_019752835.1 Gammaproteobacteria bacterium
GATGAGCAACCCGCTGGTATCTTTATCCAATCGATGAATGATCCCAGCACGGGGCAAATGGGCCAGCAAGGGGGCATGATGAACCAGTGCATTGACGAGCGTATGGTCGAGATTGCCCGCAGCGGGGTGTACGACAAGCCCAACCGGCTTATTGACCACCAGTATATCGTCATCTTCATAAATGACCGATAGGGGAATGTGCTGGGCCTCCCAATTTTCCTGGGCAATGGGCTGGGCTTTAATGGCAATGGTTTCGAGCCCTTGAACGACATATTTCGTTTTTTGTACGCGTCCGTTGACCGTAAGTTCGCCGCTTTTAATCCATTGCTGAAGCCGCGTGCGGGAATAATCGGGGAAAAGTTCGGCCACGGCTTGATCTAGTCGCTTACCGTGAAGTTCGCCAGGAATGGTTGCCTCTAAAATGAGGGTTTGGTCTAACTGAGTCATAGTGTATAATCCTGGTTCTCGCTTTAACTCGGATATTAACATGAAAAAATGGGCTATAGCCACTTTACTGGCTGGAACAGTTTCTTTAGCTGCTTGTTCTTCGGATAAGACGGACTCAGCGACGGATGCATTTAAAGGACAATCGGCACAAGAAATTTTTCAAAAGGGGGATCAGTCGCTCGCGAAAAAAAGCTATAAAAATGCGATTAAAAACTTTGAAGGTTTGGCAGCTCTTTATCCTTTTAGTGATTATCAGGAACAAGCGCAACTTGACTTGATGTACGCTTATTACATGGATCAAGATTATGACTCATGTGGTGCAGCAGCCGATCGATTTATACATCTCTATCCGCGTAGTGCCAATGTTGATTACGCTTACTATATGAAAGGTATTTCCGATTTTAGTATCGATCGTACTTTTGGCAGCAAGCTTGCAAATCTTGATTTATCTTCGCGGGATTTAAGTACTACCAAGCAAGCATTCAACGATTTTTCACAGTTAGTGACACTTTACCCTGATAGTATTTATGCGCCTTCAGCTCATGCACGCATGATTTATTTACGTAATTTGTTGGCGAATCATGAAGTTGAGGTGGCTACTTTTTATATGAAGCATCAAGCTTATGTTGCAGCTATTAATCGAGCGAATTACGTGGTACAACATTATCAGGAGTCCCCAGCGGTTATTCCTGCATTGGGTATCTTAGCGACTGCATATCATAAGCTACAATTGAATGATCAAGCCGCGCAAATTACCGCTGTGTTAGCACTTAACTACCCTAACTCAACTGTCTATAAGGATCTAATGAAAGCGTATCCATCGATTAAAACGAATCCGCCAGCAAAGTCCTGATGCCATCATGAAATTGCAGCAAAAAGGATTTTCTCTGCTTGAAGTACTCATTGCGGTCGTGGTGTTAGCCATCGGCCTATTGAGTCTGGCTACTCTTCAGATTACGGGTTTGCGCTATATTGGGGATTCAAATTTTCATTATAGCGCTATGCTGCAATCTATCGATATGGCTGAACGAATGCGTGCTAATCCGGTTGGATTAAGCGACGGTGCTTATGCGAGTATCAGCGGAGCAGGTACTGACCCTGGTTGCATCACCACCTTTTGCTCGCCCAGCGCAATGGCTGCCACAGATGCCTATCAATGGAATACGTTAAATGCACAACTTTTACCCAATGGGGCGGGAACAGTGACGCTTAATGGAAATACCTACACAATCGCAATAACGTGGACAGAACCGGCAGGTTTTGGCACGGCAAATCAGGACCAAACCTATAGCTTGAGTATTACCCCATGAAGCGGCAATTCACTCGCTTCGACAGAGCAACGGGGTTTACCTTGCTTGAAATGGTAGTGGCACTGGTGTTGGGCTTGATCTTGATGTCAGGTGTTATTCAGCTGTTAATCAATAGCAATAATGCATTTCGCATGCAAAATAATATGACAAATATGCAGGAAAATGGCCAATTTGCGGCGCAATATTTAGCAAATGATATCCGAAATGCCGATTATTGGGGGTGTTTAAATACCACTAACTGGATTACGAATAACCTCAATGGCGCCGCAGCAAGTACTTATTACAATTTTGCTAATGCAGTTGCAGGAACGGCTAACCAATCAACGGGTGGTTCAATTGTTGCAGGGACGGATACGATTACGTTAAGCGGCTCATGGCCCGCCAGTGGTAATAATGACGTTATTATCCCTTATGGCACCACAACTTCTTCTCCTGTTGCCGTGACGGCTACTTCTTCAATTGCATCTGGTACTATCGTTTTAGTGTCAGATTGCTTGGCGGGTGATATTTTTCAAGTCACCAATGATGTTGCAGGTGTTTTATCTCATGCTTCAGGCGCAGGCTCGCCCGGCAATGCAACGGCAGTATTATCCAAAATTTATACGTTAGGGTCCTTTGTTTATTTGCCCTATACTCGTATGTATAGTATTCAAACCGATGCTAATGGTGTTCCGGGATTATTTTTGACTACAGCTTCAGGCGCGCAGGAGTTAATCGATAATATTGAGGATTTGTTCATTTTATATGGCGAGGATACGGATGGTAATGGTTCTCCAGATCGTTATGTTGCGGCAAATCAAGTGACCAATATGGGACATGTGTTAGCGGTGCGCTTGAGTTTTGTAGCGCGAAGCGCTGAGGATAATATCGTAACTACCCCACAAACATATATTTTGAATGGACAGACGATTACACCTACCGATAATCGTTTACGCAGGGTCTATACTGAAACGATTAGTATCCGTAATCGTTTACAGTAATATACTCTTCGCATTTCAATTTTGACTTGGGCCATCCATGGCCCTCGCCCCTTCGGGGCGGCTTGCAGCCGTCAAAATTGGCTTTCCTGCCAATTTTTCGGCGTTGTTGCTGTTGGCTGTTTGTAGGGGTAGGCCCCCGTGCCTACCCAAAGACGGGCAACCACGGGGGGTTGCCCCTACGTCAACAACGCCTAGCCGAAAACCGAATTGCTTCGAGTACTTAATATCAGTGAAAAGGAATTTTATGGCTTATAACGTGACACAGTCATCGATAAAACTAAAGAACTTGCCCGCACGCCAACAAGGCGCCGTACTCTTCGTTGCGCTCATGATTTTATTGATTCTAACGTTTATCGGTATCAGCACATTGAACAATGCGCCTATCCAAGAAAAAATTGCGGATAATTATCAAGAAACGAATCGAACTTTTCAAGCGGCTAATAGCGTTGAGCGCGAAGCAGAAACTTTTTTGGCCGGTTTATCGGATACAAGCAGCTTTAATAATACAGGTGGGTTATATACTACCGGTAATGCCCCCGATGCCTTTGCGACCGGTACATGGACAGGAACGGCAACACGCGCTTCATCACAAACGTTTTCCCAGATCAGTACGCCTCAGTATTTTATTGAATTAATAGGCTCCTTTAGCAGTGGATCAGAAAGTTTGAATACCTACAACTATGGTCAAAATCCTAATACGAATCCGGTGACTGTTTTTCGAATTGTGGTTTATGCAACGGATACGTCAAATACCGCGTCTACGTTAGTACAGAGTTTTTATGGAGTGAGATTTTAATATGGACATCAATCAAGCTAGCCAATATAGCTTTCCTCCCCTTGGGGGAGAGGGGCTGGAGAGAGGAGTGTTAAAACCCCTGGTTGCGTTTTTATTCGCAAGCTCTCTATTCCTTGCCTCCATCGGCAACGCATTTGCCACAACGACGTTTATTCCACTTTCTCAACAGCCTTTATTAACCGCGACACAAGCTGCGCCTAATCTTTTATTTATGATCGATGATTCTGGGTCCATGAGTACCATCGTTCCAAATTCAGGTAACCTTACACGTCTTCAAGTTGCACAGCAAACAGTGAATGATTTACTGAACAGCTTGACGGGTGTTCGTGTAGGATTGGCGACATTCAATGGTACCAATGCACAAATAAAGGTGGGCATTAATAATATTTCGACTAATCTCAGTACCATGATCAGTGCCGTCAATAGTTTACAGGCAACAGAAAATACGCCTTTGGCCAATACGCAACTCGAAATGGGACGTTATTTTGTGCAAGGGTTTAACAATACACTGACTCTGCACCCTGGTGATTCAAATCAGTCAACTAATAGTGCCTATAATATTTTTAATAATACCCCACTCTATAGCAACAACGTCACAACAACGTCGCCCATACAATATTTTTGCCAAAAAAGTTTTGTTATTTTGCTAACCGACGGTGAGCCTTATGCGGATGTTCAGCCTGCTGCGAGCACTGGCTTGACCAATTATGTCTATACAGCGGCTACCTGCCCAATTAATCCCAACTCTGATCCAGACTTGCCTAACAATACCAGCTTGACCTGTGCGCTAGCGAACATTGCCGCTGCGATGTATGACATGGATTTGCGCCCGGACTTAACGGACCCTACTGGGAATGCCAAGAAAAACAATGTGGAAACGTATACCATAGGCTTTGGCGGAGTTACCCCCGCAGGAAATGCCTTATTGGCTGCGACAGCACAAAATGCAGGCGGTGCTTTTTTGGAGGCGGCAGATACAACCACCCTCGTGCAAGCCTTTCAAAATGCCACCTCGAGTATTTTAAATCAAACCGTGAGTGCGCCAAATACTTCGTTTAACAGTCAAAATTTGACGGTGAGTAGTGCCATTTATGAAGCCCAATATAATACGACGCACTGGAGTGGGAGTTTATTTAAATTTCCGGTGAGCATCACTGGAACGATCGGCGCTGCGCAATGGGATGCGGGGGCGCTTTTAACCGCGATACCTTATCAAAATCGTCTGGTATTTACCTATAACAATGACAGTGCTATTGATAGACCTATTTTATTTACTACGTTAAGCTCACTGGCTGCGGCGCAACAGTCAGATTTGAGTAGAAGTGCGACCACAGGCGCTGCCGATACTAATGGTCAGCTCCGATTAAATTATTTACTGGGTGATCGCACTCAAGAGCAAACGAGCACTAACACAACTAATTTATTTCGTCAGCGCAGTAGCGTATTGGGTGATATCGTCAATTCAACACCAATTTTTGTGGGGGGTGCGGTATCCAATTGGCCAGATATCGCACCTTTTCCAACAGCGGCTAATCAAACTTATTCAAGCTTTAAAGCAGGTATTCCCTCGACACGAACCCCCACGGTTTATGTAGGTGCAGATGATGGCATGTTGCATGGCTTCAATGCTAATACAGGCCAGGAAGTGATGGCTTATGTGCCGTTAAGTTTAAGTAACGATTTCAATACCAGCTTGCAAACTCGGCAGGGACTCACACTCTCAAATTCAGCCGCTATTACGCTTGGGTTGCACTATTATACCAATCCTGTGTATGCGCATCGTTTCTATGTTGAT
>JAIELR010000133.1 GCA_019752835.1 Gammaproteobacteria bacterium
GACAACAAGTAGTAGTGTGTCAGCCCAGACTGCGGCGCCTGTACCGGTACCAGTGCCTGTACCAACCCAATAACCCTTATGGAGTATGCATTTAAATGGCTGATAACAAACAACCATTTGATGATGAGTTCAACACTGATGAATTTGAAGCCTTCGATGATGATGACTTCGATTTTGATGCTGATGACGATGATGATGAAGAAACATCATTTCAATTGAATGAATCGAATGAAGCTGAGAGCGAAGAGGATGAGTCCTCTTCGCCTTATGCATTTTCTGATGAGGAAGCGTTAAGCGATGAGCCCGAAGAAGAAGCTAAATTTGGCTCCCAAAACTCGCTTGTTCAAAACGTTTTTGATCGGTTAAAAAATGAAGAACCCAAGCAACTGATTAAATATGCATTAGGAGCCGGTATTGGGTTATTGTTTTTAGTGGGTACATTATATAAATTCATTATGCCCAACTCTGCTGAAACAAAGGCAAAGACCAGTGCATCGAGTCCCCTCGTTAATCAATCTAACACGTTATCAGGATCTTCTAATATTATCCCTGTTTCGTCGGGCCCGCAGATTAATACAGCCCAGCCTCCATCGAGTTCAAAAACGCCAATATCGCTGGGTAATATGACGCCTGCCAGTGCTATTCCAAATCCTTCATCGAGTTCAATTGCCCCTGTAGCGAACTCTTCTAACCAAGGTGTATCTACTACGCTACCACCATCGCAACAAGAAACGGACGAGACGAGCCAACATACAAAGCAATTAGAAGCACAAGTGAACCAATTAACCCAGCAGGTCTCAGCTGACGCACAAATGAATGCCGCAAGTCAAGCCCAAATAGCGGGTTTAATTAAATCTGTTGATAATATGCAATCACAGGTAGCAAAATTAACAATTGCGATGCAAACTATAGTAAGTGCAGCTTCGCAATCCAATAATAGACAGTCGGGATTTATCAGTGGTGCGATATCAGGCAATGCTGGGGGGGGCCGAATAGCCCAAAGGGTTTCTGAATATTATGTGCAGGCCATTATTCCAGGTCGTGCTTGGCTTAAAAATTCGAATGGCCAAATTATTACCGTGGCGCCAGGTGATGCTATTCCCGGATACGGTACCGTTGCTGCGATTGATGCGCAAAATGGTGTTGTCATTATGAGTACCGGTAGCAAGATTGTTTTTGGTATTGATGAGGGTTAACTAAGATTATTCCCCTATGAGAGGGAATCGCAGAGCGACGTGATGCGATGAGGGGATGGTTGTGGAGGTATTGGACATGAGCTTCTTAAATCGCTGGCAACGTTGGTTAAATGGACTGATTGCAACCATTCTGCTTTGCTCCCCAACCTTTGCTTTTGCAGCAAGCACCATGATGATAAATGCCGCTCAAATGCTGGAAAACATTGATGCGCAGCTACCCTACTTTTATTCGGCAGTCTCGGGTTTTGCTTATCTTTGCGGTCTTTTTTTCATGATCGCAGGCATTCATGCCTTCAAAGAGTTTGGTAATGGTGCCATGTCAGGAAATAAGTTGGCAATGAAGGAGCCCTTGGCCTATATTATCATTGGTGCAATGCTGATATACTTACCGACGGCAAAAGATGTATTTTTGACAACAGTTTATGGTACCGCAACAGTTAGTGCCTATGTTGGCTACGGTGTTTCAGATACCTTTAACGAAATGGGCAAAGTTATTGTTGATATTGTGCAATTTGTTGGTTTTATCGCCTTTGTTCGTGGATTGATGATGATGCATAAAGTTGGCGTTGGACAAACTCAACAAGGCGCAAGTTTTAATAAGGGACTTACCCATCTGATAGGGGGTGTTATTGCTATGAATATTGTCGCATTTGGACATATTATTAGTACTACACTAGGTATTTCAACATAATATATACTCATGTGTGTTGAGTCTAATATAGAGAGGAGAGGATAGGATATGCGATTATCGTCTAGACAAAGAGCTATAGGTTTGTTCGTCATGGGTTTATTCTGCGCGGCCGTCTCGGGCATTGCCCTTGCAGCTGGTACCGCAGAAGGTCTTGGTACTGTCGCAAAGAACATACAATCGGGTTATGGTGATCTGGCTAAGGTAATCACTGCAACGGCTTACATTGCAGGTATTTCCTTCGTACTTGTTTCTTTATTCAAATTTAAAGCCGCTAAAGATAATCCAACTCAAGAACATATTGGCAAGCCTATCGCTTATCTTTTCATCGGGGTTGCTATGATATTTGTTCCGTCGCTGATGAATACAGGCGGCCAGACTTTGTTCGGTAGTAGCGCGACCTCTGCGGGTGTTTCAGGTATTAGTAATTTAAATAACTAATTAGGTCTCCTCAGTCTCTGCCTTTGTAGGGGCAGCCCCTTGTGGAGCTGCCTGTCTTCAGGTCAACACAGGCGTTGACCCCTACCCAAAGGCGAAGACTGCGGGGTAAAAAACGAAAATAACACGGATTTAGTAGAGTGAATTTTTATGCAGCCGCTCCAACTGTCGTTTAGTTTAACCAATTACAGTCGATTTATTTCCAGGAAGGGGAATAAATCGTTTCATGCCCTTGCGAAACAAGCATTAGCCCGTGATAAAAACACCTGTCAATTTTGTGGATTTCAAGCTGCTAAATTTCAAGAAGTGGTTAATCTAAATCAAAATTACCGTGATAATAAACTTGAAAACATAGTGACTGCTTGTTGTTTTTGTGCGCAATGTACATTCATAGAGTCTGTTGGTGAGCAGGGCTATGGTGGGGGCACCATGCTTTATTTCCCTGAAATATCTCAAGCTGAATTAAATGCTATTTGTCACGTACTTTTTTTTGCTGTCGCGACGAATTCAATACACAAAGAATCTGCCCAAGCTATTTTGCAAAGTATTCGAATGAGATCAGGTATCGTTGACCAAATTTTGGGTGAAGGGATGAGCGACCCTGCCAATTTAGGGCAATTATTACTCGATTATAATGCGAACCGCCGCGAACCTGCGTTGCTTCAGATGCTGTCAAAATTACGACTGTTACCCTCGCGGGGCCGTTTTTCCAAACAAATTGAGTATTGGGCAAAACAAGCTGGGAGCGTGACTAAATGAGTTTTATTGACCCTGTTCTGGATGCTGTTGATACACTCATTGCATGGGTAAGTACCGGTTTAAAGCAGACAACAAGTAATTATTGTGATTTGGAAACAGCGCAAAATCCAACGACGCTAGTCGGGAAAGACGGTTCATTTGCTTCTCTCTTAGATATTCAAGGCTCAACAGGCTTAATTGGCACCGCTGAATTTGATAAATTGCACAGAGGGATCTCACAAAGTTTACAAGCGACGCTTTCGCGAAAAGGGCATGGCCTGCAAGTTTTATTCACCTATGACAAAGATGCGGTAAAACAGGAAATTGAAGACAATTACGACTCGGCGAGAAAAACAGCGAAACAGCTTGAGTTAAATTTGAATGATTTATTCGAAGAGCGCGTTAATTATCTTGCTGATTATTGCGCAAAAGAAAGTGTATATTTTGTTTTATGGACGCGACCGAGTGGATTAAGCAAAGACGAATATACGCGTAGTCAGAAAGAAAAAATTAAATCGATGAAAACGGCTAATATTCCTCCTTTTAATAATTCTCAAAATCTCATAGCCGGTGTTCAAGAAATACGAAACTCCCATGAAGCTTACGTACGTTCGGTTGTAAATGATCTCAATATGTTAGGATTGTCTGCAGAATTATTAGAAGTTCATAATGCGGTTCATGCGATTCGTGAAACGGTTGATCCTGAGTTCACTGACAGAGCGTGGCGGCCAATTCTTCCGGGTGATAAAATTCCCTTTCGAACAACGCTTAAGTTTGTTGACGATATATCCAATATCATGTACCCCCCGCTTGCACAGCAAATTATCCCTCGAGAAGCGGAGAGAGTTGATTTTAGAACTGCGCGTATTGGTGATCGCATTTATAGTACGGTATTTATCGATCTTTTTCCCAATGATGTTAAACCCTTTATGCAATTGTTTAATCGCGTAAGTGCAACACAAATTCCCTGGCGCATTTCATACCTAATTGAAAGCAAT
Source organism: Gammaproteobacteria bacterium (assembly GCA_019752835.1). The sequence continues at coordinate 4,059 of JAIELR010000133.1, forward strand.
GGATTAGAATCGGTTGCCATGCGTTCTGTTTTGTCTGCTGTATTGAGCTTTACGTCTTCGAGTAATCGATTATTGCACGATTCATTAAAGCAACTTAAAGAAGTTCAAATGAATGCATTGGACGCAGTGGTAAAATTGAAGGTTGCTGCAACGACCTGGGCACCCGCTAATAATATTCGTTTACTGAGGATACGCACTTCACAATTAGCCAAGGCGATACAAGGTTGGGGTAATGCTGAAATATCAGAAGTTTCTGGCGACCCTTTTGGTGGCGTTGTTTCAACGATGTTAGGCGTGAGCGCATCCAGCGAGGCACAAGCAGCCATAGCTCCGCTGGCGGATATTGTTTATATGATGCCCATTACGCGGCCTGCGTCACCGTGGAAATTTGGTGCAATGTTGTTTCGGTCGCCCGATGGAAAGCCGTGGCCTTTTCAGCCTGGTTCAACCATGCAAACAACGTGGATTGATATTATTTATGCTCGACCAGGTTCCGGTAAATCTGTTTTGTCGAATACGCTTAATCTTGCCCTGTGTTTGTTGGGTGGTATTAAACGCTTACCGCGTATTGCTATTATTGACATAGGTCCATCAAGCAGTGGTTTGATTTCTTTATTGAAAGAGGCCTTGCCGCCGCAAAAACGGCATTTGGTTGCTTATCATCGCTTGCGTATGACGCCTGATTTTTCGATTAATCCTTGTGATACACAGCTTGGTGCACGCTTTCCTACGCCACAAGAGCGCAGTTTTTTGGTCAATTTTATTACTTTATTAGCGACGCCTATCGGTGCTGAGCGTTCCTATGATGCTATTCCTGATTTAGTCGGTATGGTTGTCAATGAAATGTATCAAGCTCTTGCCGATGAAGGAAAACCGTATACCTATACCAGTGGTTTGGAACCTATTGCAGATAGTTTACTCGAAGAAATTGGTTTTATTCGCGACCAGCACACAACCTGGTGGGAAGTCACCGACGCTCTGTTTTTGGCGGGTTTTATTCATGAAGCCATGTTAGCCCAGCGTTATGCCATGCCGCTCATTGCAGATGCTGCATCAGTTTGTCGCAGCAAAGCGGTAGAAGATCTCTATGGCAATATTACCGCACCTACCGGTGAAAAATTGATTGATGCTTTTTCGCGAATGATTTCGAGTGCCGTGCGTGAATACCCCATATTGTCTCGCGTGAGTACATTTGATTTAGGTGACGCTCGCGTTGTT